>DATMLG010000571.1:0-2183 GCA_035570675.1 Verrucomicrobiia bacterium
GTAGGCGAGCCGGCCGGAACGCCGAGGAAAGAAGTCCAGGCGAAACGATTCGAGCCCGCGTTCCAAACGAACTGGCCGATATACGGCGGAGCTTGGCGAGTGCTGCCGGTGCGATCGTCGAGCACCGGATACAGCAGCAACTGAAATAGGATAGGAATTTCGCGGCGATCGCGCGCGGCAATGGCGAGCATCGCGGAATGGCTGCCGCCGGCGCTTTCCCCGCCTATGGCAATGCGTTTGCGATCCACACCGAACTCGTCGGAATTTTTGTAGAGCCACCGCAGCGCGGTGTAATTATCTTCGAGCGATCCCGGGAAACGAGTTTCCGGCGCGAGTCGATAGTCCACGGAAACGACTAGGCAGCCGCAATTCTGTGCCACTGCTTGTAGGAACGGATTGAATTGTCCGGCCATGCCGGTGACATATCCGCCGCCATGCATGTGCAGAAATGCAGGACGCCCTTTCGTGCCCGGAGCAGGATCGACAATCACCAGCCGCAAGTCCGGCGCGCCCGATGGACCGGGTATGTGCCGTTCAAATGGCTGCGGCGCCGGCGGAGGCAGCGGAGGCACGGGCGGCCATTTGCGTGCGATAGCGAGAGTTTCGCCGGTGAAGGTCGGCGTGGGGAATTTCTTGACCGCGTCAAGCAACTCCGGATCGACCATGGCATAGGGGTCGGCCGCTGCAGGCGCTTGCGCCGGCGCCTGCCGGGCGACGCCGGAGCGCAGCAATTCAGGCGCAATGCCGATCCCAATTCCCGCAGTCAAACCACCGCGAACAAAATCACGCCTGGTCAGCTCATTCATCGTCAACTCCCGTTCCTGAAATTGAAGCGTCTCTTTTCGGTTACTGCTTCAGGTAGCGAAGCACAACACTTCCTGATGACTTAAAAACCCTGGACTCCACAAGTTTCAATCGTAATTTCTCCACGCTAATACCTTCGAACAACCGTCTCCCTTTTCCTGCAAGTACCGCCATAACGACAAAACGAAATTCATCAACCAGGCCAAGCGCTATAAGTTGCGAAGGAATATCCACGCCGCCTACTAAGATATTTTTGCCTGGCTCCTGTTTCAATTTGAGCACTTCATCCCGCAGGTTCGTGCGAACGATTCTCGTGTTGTCTCCTTCAGCGCTCGCTAATGATCGTGAGAAAACAACCATCTTTTTGGAGACAAACGCCCTCGCAAAATCTTTATCTGTTTTGGTCTCCGAATCGCTTTTGGCGACATCCGGCCAATAAGGAACCATCAATTCGTAGGTTTTACGCCCGTAGACGAACAAGTCCGCATCTCGCACGAGGTCTGTGAAATATTCCATTAGCTCTTCATCGGGAACTCCGTTGGTGTGGTCGAGGTAGCCATCCAGGGTCATGTTGATTGCGTAGATTACCTTTCTCATTTGGTTACGCCCCTCTTGTATGTATCAGTGTCTGTAAGGCCCTGCGCACTGGATCGTGGACCTTATAGTCGTCAAGGACGTGCCACCCCGGCGCCAGTGTTTACACGCTTCCGGTTGGGACTGCGCCGGCGCGGTCGTAATTGATGATAATGACGCCCTTCGGGGTGACCGTACTTTCCGTCACTTTGAATGCCGCCGGGATCGTGCCATCGGCAAACATTTTTTTCCCGCTGCCCAGCACGACCGGAAATATTTTCAGCCAAAGCCCGTCGACCAAATCATGCTTCAGCAGGGTCTGAACCAAATTCCCGCTCCCCCACACGTGCAGATTCGGGCCGTCCTGCTTCTTGATTTCAGCGATTTTTTTCGCGACGTCGCCGTTCAGAAACACGGTCGGCTTCCACCCCGAAGAAGTGAGGGTGTTCGAGGCCACGTACTTGGTCGCGGTCTGGACCTCCGGCCAAATATCGGCACGTTGCGGCCAGTATGCCGCAAACATTTCAAATGTCTTCCGCCCGAGCAAGACGTCAGCCGGCGACTTCATCTGCTTCATCATGGCCGTGCCTTCTGCGGCGTCGCCATGCGGCACGGTCCAGCCGCCATACGCGAAGCCGCCGCTGGTATCTTCCTTGGGGCCGCCTGGGGCTTGTATGACGCCATCAAGTGAGACAAATTCAAGAACGTTAATTTTTCGCATCACAAGCTCCTCCGAGTCCTGTTGATTCTGCTTAATTGCGGTGCCTCCGGTTTGCAAGCTTAAGGTGGGATGCCAAACGCGCGTA
>DATMLG010000572.1:0-12143 GCA_035570675.1 Verrucomicrobiia bacterium
GTCAAACGTCGGCCCCAGGCGCAGGGTGTAAAGCATCAGTTCCAGCCGGCGCGTGCCGGTCACGGTGCCGGGGACGGTCGCGCTCCCCGCCGCGGTGGCGGTGTCGAAGATGGTGGGTTCCCCCACCCCGCTGGGACCGCCATTGTAGGGCGCGGTGGGCACGATGATGGCACCGGTGTTAAAGGTGTAAGCGGACTGGTTGACGGTCGCGGCCAGCGGCTGGTCGTCAGTGATGTGAATGGGCACGAGGCTCCCGCCAAGTTCCAAGCCGATCCGCGTCGGCCCCAGCCGGAACAGGTCGGTGCCGTAAGCGATCTCGAATCCGGCAAACGGCTGGGCGTCCTTGTCAGCGCTGCCGCTCGCGCTGTATGCGGTGTCGCTGTGCATCGTGAGCGTCTGCGCTACGGGGTTGTATTGCGAGGCATTCTGGTAACCCCAAAACCCGGTCTGACCTGCCGCGTCCCCGGTGTCGTCGACCTTCACATAACCGTCATTGAAGATGTGGTTCGCGCCTGTGACGCCGGTTGGCCCCGCCTGGCTGTTCAGGTTGAATTGTCCGTTGACGCTGAAGCGGGCCTTGACATTGACGAGGACCGGCACGCCGAGGCGCAAGTGTTGAAACCAATCGTCATTGTCCTGGCCGGACGCCGTCCGAGCGAGCAAAGCCAGGCCGGCGAGCCAGCCCAGCCGGCGAAGCGCGTGCGAACGATGGATTTTGAAGATGGCGCGCATGGCTAGGGATTGAGCAGCACGGAATAAAAACGCGAGCCAACATTGGTCGGGGCGCTCACCGTCCCGGGCGGCCCGTCGTCTATCCATTGGACGCGGTCGGCGGGCGCAACCACGACGGGCTGGGCGGCGAGGGCGTTGGTCATCTGCGGATTATCAGCGTAAAGAATCGTGTAGCTCCGGCCGGGGATGGATTGAAATTCGATGAGGAGCCGTCCATCCGGCAGATTGGTCACCAGGGTGATGGCGAAGGGCGTGCCGGCGGGCGGCGAAAGATTCGGCGCGGGCGCCGGGACGGCCGCGTAGGCGGAATTCAGGACGGTGATGGGCTGGCGCGTCGGAACGAAATATTCCATCAATAGGTTGACGCTCTGGCCGGGACCGAGGGTGCCACCGTATTGAACGAAGGGATTGCCGTTGTTGGTGCCGACGGCGTTGTAGAGCTGGTTGGTGAGGCCGGAAACGACGACGCGCGCGCCGGCGAGGGTATTGGTGCCGACGTTCGACAACTGGATGGTTTGCTCCATCAGGCCGTTTTGCGGATTGTAAGTCATGCCGGAGAAATTGACGGCGACCAACTGGCTGGTGTCGAAGGGCAGCACGATGATGTTTGTGCTGGCGGTGACATTGGTGGCGTGGTCGGCAATCGCGCCGGCGGTAAAAATGTTCGTGCCAGAATTGGTGGGTTGGACCGTGAACGAGAGCGTGTCGACCGCGCCGACGGACAATGTGCCGAGGTTGAAGACCATGACGCTGTTGGAAAAGGTGAAGGATGGCGTCGCCGGTGAGACTCCGATCAATCCCACGCCGGCGGGAAGAGTGTTGCTCAAGACGACATTATTGGCGGTGTTCGAGCCGGTGTTGGTCACGGACACGCTGTAGGTCATCCAGTCATTGGCCAGCACGGCGACCGACGGCCCGGTGATGGTCACGCCAAGACTGGCATTTGGGGTGAACACGAAATTGGAGCTTGAAGCGGTCACGGCGTCGTTAAAGCCCTGGGTGCCGACGACGACGTTGTCGTTCAGCGGGCCGGAGTTGGTGGGAATGACGCTGACGGTCAGCGTCGCGACATTGCCCGACAGAAAGGAAAAGCCGAGACCGAAGACGACCTGGCCGGGATTGTTGGTGATGGTGCCGGCGAAGAAGCTGTTGCTGGCGCCGATGAATTGCACGGACGGCGGCAAAAAGTTCGTGACGATGACGTTGCCCGAGGCAATCCGGTTCGTGACAGTGATGGTGTAGGTGAGGGTGTCGCCGACAAAAACGGGATTGGGCGAATTGCTGATCGAGAGGCCAAAGCTCTGCGCCCCGGCCCGTTCGCAGTGAAGCAATGCGAGCAGCGACAGGAAAAGAACCCTCAGCCTGATCGGAACTTTCATGCAGTGTATGACGCGCCACGTCCGCGCCTGGTGACATATGAAACTTAGTGACCGGCGCGGGGTCCGTCCAGAGAATATGGGTGGCTATGAATTACCGGAATGGTTTCGCATGCGCAAGAATTGCGCAATGATGCCCCTGCATCCGACCGGGACAGGACGGTCTGATTTCGCCGAAGCGCCGCAGCGAACACTTGCCAGTCGGCACGGGAGGGACTTTAATTGAGGGGCGTCGCATGATTGTTTATTGCCATATTTTGAAATGAAGGTTCGGGTACGATTTGCCCCCAGCCCCACGGGGTTTTTGCACATTGGCGGGGCGCGCACGGCGTTGTTCAACTGGCTGTATGCCCGGCACACGGGCGGCACGTTCATCCTGCGCATCGAGGACACGGACGCGGCGCGGAACTCGCAGGAGGCGGTCGAGGTGATCCTGGACGGCCTGCGCTGGCTGGGGCTGGACTGGGACGAGGGCCCGGTGAGCGGCGACGCGACGGGACCGGACAAGGGTGAACAGGGACCATATTTCCAGAGCCAACGCGCGGAGAATTACCGGCGTCGCGTGGAGGCGCTGCTGTCGCGGGGGCTGGCCTACGAGCATGAGGGCGCGGTGAAGTTCAAGATGCAGCGGGAGCCGTTGGTGATTCCGGACCTGGTGGTGGGCAACGTGACGCGGGAATTGACGGACCGCGAAAAGCTGGAGCCGGATTTTGTCATCGTGCGCTCGGACGGCCAGCCGGTTTTTCATCTGGTAAACGTGGTGGACGACCTGGAGATGGGCATCACGCATGTGATTCGCGGCGAGGATCATTTGAGCAACACGGCCAAGCACATCGCGTTGTTCAAGGCGTTCGGTGTCGAGCCGCCGAAGTACGCGCACATCCCGCTGATCCTGAACATCGACGGCACGAAGATGAGCAAGCGGGACAAGGGCGCGTCGCTGATGACGTATCTGGACGAGGGTTACGCGCCGGAAGCGGTGACGAATTACTTGTGTCTGCTGGGGTGGTCGCCGAAGGGTAATCGCGAAAAAGTGCCGATGAAGGAGGTCATTGAGCTGTTCGATCTGCCGCAGATTTTGCGGCACAACGCGCGGTTCGACTTGAACAAGCTGCATTGGTTGAACGGCGAATACGTGCGCGAAATGGACGCGGACCGTTTTCACGAGCTGGCGGTGCATGCGCTGGCGCGGGTGGGCATTGACACAAACGCGTACGATCTGGATTACGTGAAGGCGGCGCTGGACACATGCAAGCAGAAGGTGAAGCTGTTCTCCGAGGTGCCGGCGTTCGGCGGATTTTACTTTCGCGAAGAGATCGAACTATCACCGGCGACGGTGAAGACGGATTTTCCGGCGGAACACAAGCCGCACCTGAAGCAGTTGCGCGAGGCGCTGTCGAAGCTGGATGATTTCAGCGCGGACAAGCTGGGGCAGACGCTAAAGGCTGTGGCGGCGCAAACAGGGGCGCCGATCAGCGCGTTGGTGCATCCATTGCGTGTCGCGTGCACGGGCCGGGCCGTCGGGCCGAGCTTATATCACCTGCTCGAAGTGCTCGGCCAGGAACGCGTCTTGGCGCGGCTGGACTACGCGCTGACGTTGATGGGTTGAAGAAGAGGCGCCGTCAGCCCTGGAGGCTGCGGTTCTTGGCGCGCGATTCCTCGGCAAGCTTGTCCTTGAATTTCAGAAACGCTTTTTGCAAGCGCTCGTCGGCCACAGCAAGAATTTGGACGGCGAGCAAGCCGGCATTCTTGGCCGCGCCGATGCCAACAGTGGCAACGGGCACGCCGGGCGGCATTTGCACGATGGATAGCAGGGAGTCCAGGCCCTTGAGCGATTTGCTCTCAATGGGCACGCCGATGACCGGCAAGATGGTGAACGCCGCGGTGACGCCCGGCAAATGCGCCGCGCCGCCCGCCCCGGCGATGATGACGCGCAATCCACGTTCCACCGCGCCGCCAGCGTATACTTCCAAATCCTTCGGCGTGCGGTGAGCAGAAATGACCTTGGCCTCGCTGGCCACGTCGAACTCCGCGCAGACATCGGCGGCGGCCTTCATCGTCGGCCAGTCCGAATCACTGCCCATCAAAATTCCCACCACCGCCCTGCCATTTGATTTATCTGATGCCATAAAAATGTTTTATTCGTGTTGAACAGGATGAGATTTGCGGATTATCGGGAGATTGGCAATCCGATTCAGCGGGCCTCGGGATGAATTGACTCGAACCACACAGCCTTAACAAACAGTGCACACAAAATCATGCATATGGCATTTGAAGGCTGGCAAATGCCATATGCATTTTAAGGGAAGGCCGGGTTTTGTCGAGGACTTTATTTTCACACAAGGCCGGCCGGCCTCATGCTCCAGACTCCACATTTCTAAATGCCGCCGCGCCGATTCAGGCCGGCCGCCAGTCAAGGACTTTGAGTTGCACAGAACGCCGGCCGTTAAACGTGTTAATTTGCGGGGCGAAGGCCAGATCGAACGTGCCGACGGGCAGCGCGGCTTCGCGACCGGCGCCCCACCAGACGGCTTCGTGCGTCGCCGCGCCGTCAGTGACCCAAAGCTTGAGATGCTGTTTCTCCGCGCCCATCCGTTGCAGAGGCCGCGCCTGCGTCAGATTGCGGGCCACAAACTGCGCGGCAGGATTCCCCTGCCCCAGCGGTTTCAAGCGTTCCAGCTCCTCCAATCGTTCGAGGCTGATGTCGCGCAACTCGAGTTCAGCATCCAGCCGCAGCGCGGGCAGGAGTTCCTCCGGTTTCAAGGCACGTCGGGCGAGTTCGTTCAACCGCGCTCGCAGGGCATCAAGATTCTTGGCGTTGATGGTGAGACCTGCGGCTAGCGCATGACCGCCGTGCCGCACCAGCAGGTCCCCGCATTCGCGCAACGCCGCCGCCAGATCAAACCCGGCGATGCTCCGGCCCGAGCCGCGCCATTCCCCGCCTTCCCCGCCCACAATGATCGTGGGCCGGTAAAACTGTTGCAGCACCCGCGAAGCCACAATGCCCACCACGCCGACGTGCCAGAGCAACTGGCCTTCCACAATCACGTAATCCGTCTGCGGATTGAAACGCGCGCGCACCGCACCAATGACTTCCTGGGCGATGCCGCGCTCGATTTTTTGGCGCTCGCGATTGCGGGAATCAAGATTGCGGGCGATGGGCTCCGCGGTCTTAAGATCCGGCGCGAGCAGCAGTAGCAACGCTTCTTCGGCATCCTCCAACCGGCCGGCGGCGTTGAG
The DNA here is from genome assembly GCA_035570675.1 of Verrucomicrobiia bacterium. Taxonomy (GTDB): domain Bacteria; phylum Verrucomicrobiota; class Verrucomicrobiia; order Limisphaerales; family Pedosphaeraceae; genus DATMLG01. The sequence goes on from DATMLG010000572.1 coordinate 5,349, forward strand.
GCGCGGCGCAAGCTGAAAGCCTACTTCATAAGTGCCCAAAGGGCTGGCGACCTCGGCCACATGTTTCAACGCCACCAAGCCCGGCCGCGTCGTGGCACGCAGGCGTTCCAATCCCATCGAAACCAAAATCCGGTTTTCGCCCGTGAGCGGCACGAGATCGGCAATGGTGCCGAGGGCGACGAAATCGAGCAGCGGGCGGATGTCGAAGTCCGCCGCGGCCGGCAAACCGAGTTCGCGGCCGCGCTTGACCAGCGCGTGCGCGAGTTTGAACGCCAGGCCCGCCGAACACAATTCGAGGAACGCCGGCGCGCCGCCATTGACGTTTGAAAGTTGGGGATTGACGATGGCGACGGCTTCGGGCGCGGGCGAGGAAACCTGGTGATGGTCCAGCACCAGCACGTCCACGCCCTTGCCGCGAAGCCAGGCGACCGCCTCCACGGCGGTGGAACCGCAATCCACCGCGAGCAGCAGCGTCACGGGAAATTTTTTCAGGCAATTTTCCACTCCCTCAAGACTCAGGCCGTAACCTTCCTCCATCCGGTGCGGGAGATAATGATTCACCTTCCAACCGAGGGCGCGAAACGTTTCCGTCAGCAGCGCCGTCGAGGTGACGCCGTCCACGTCATAATCGCCAAAGATGACCAGCGCTTCATTGCCCGCGTGTGCGCGGAAGAGGCGTTCGACCGCGACGTTCATGTTGGGCAGCAAAAAAGGGTCCGCCAGTTGCTTCAAGCGCGGATCGAGAAAAGGACCGATGCTGCCGGGTTCGCTCAGCCCGCGATTGAGCAGGCATTGGGCAAGCAGAGGCGAAAGGTTCAGGTCCGATGCCAGCCTTCCCGCGAGCAGCGGCTGCGGCGGCGCCAGTTCCCATCGGCATTTCATGCTGACGGCGGGGTCGGCCGGGCACCGGCGGCGGCTTCGCGCCGTGTCACAATGATGGAGGCCAGAATGGACACCGCGATGATGCCCACCACAGATGCGAGCGCCAGCGTGTCCGGAATATCATATTGGAACCAGCGCGGCGGGGCGTCATGCGGATCAATGAGCATTTTGATGCCGATGAAAACCAGCACCAAGGAAATGCCGGCCTTGAGATAACGGAACAGGCCGATGGCGCCGGCCAGCGCAAAATAAAGCGAGCGCAGTCCGAGGATGGCAAAGACGTTCGAGGTGAAGACGATGAACGGCTTCCGAGTCACGCCGAAAATGGCCGGGATGGAATCCACGGCGAAAATCAGGTCCGCGGTTTCCACCACGACCAAAACCAGCAGCAACGGCGTCATCATCCGGCGGCCATTCTGGCGCGTGAAAAATTTTTGGCCGTCGAAATCCGGCGCGACCGGAAAAATGCCGCGCACGATGCGGGCGACAAGGCCTTTGGCCGGGTCGCCGGAGGCGCCGCGATTGACCAGCATCCTTATGCCGGTAAAGAGCAGGAACGCGCCAAAGACGTACAGCAGCCAGTCAAACCGGTTGATGAGCGCGACGCCGAGCAAGATCATCAAGCCGCGCATCACCAGCGCGCCGAGCACACCCCAAATGAGGACGCGATGCTGCAATTCCGGCGGGATGCGGAAGGAGGCAAAGATGAGCACGATGACGAAGACGTTGTCCACGGAGAGCGAGAGTTCGAGGAAATATCCGGTGCAAAACTGGAGGGCCTCGCTTTTGCCGCGCAAGGGGACCAGGGCCGCGGCGAAAGCCAGCGCGAGCGCGAGCCAGACCAGCGTCCAGATCAGCGCCTCCTTCAGCCTGACGACGTGCGCATGGCGATGGAACAGGCCGAGGTCGAGCGCCAGAAACACCAGGACGAGGAGGATGAAACCCACCCAGTACCAGGGGGTGATTTCAACCGAAGCCGGCATGTCACGGGTCAGCGGGCGTTTGGCCTGGCCACGGCGGCCGCGCCTTCCACGGAAACCTGGGCGCTGCTCGTGCGGGGACGCACTCCCTTGTGCCACCACAGCACCAGGGCGCTGGCGATGTAGATGCTGGAGTAGGTGCCCGTGATGATGCCGATGAGGAAGGTGAACGCGAAGTCATTGATCGCGCCACCGCCGAAGAAATACAATGAGGTCGTGGCGATAAAGACGGTACCGGAGGTGATGAGCGTGCGGCTCAGGGTCTGGTTGAGCGCCTGATTGATGACATCCGTGAAGCTGCCACGGACGCCCAGCTTCAAATCCTCGCGGATGCGGTCAAAGATGACGATGGTGTCATTGATGGAAAAGCCGATGATGGTCAGGATGGCAGCCACCATGGTGGCATTGAATTCCCGGGCATGTTCCGCCCCAAAAAGTCCGGTGAGACAGTAACAGCCGATGGTCATCAACACGTCATGGATGACCGCGACCACGGCGCCGACGGCAAAGGAAAATTCGTAACGAAACGCCACATAGACCAGAATGCCAAAGAGAGACAGAATGCTGGCGATGATGGCGGTGGATTGGATTTCCGAGCCGATGGTCGGGCCGACCACCTCGGAGCCCCGGCTCTCAAAACCGGCGGAGGCAAAGGTGCTGGTCAATGTGCTCAAAACACTGCTGGAGGTCCCGTAATCGGAGGTGATCCGCAGCAGTTCATTCGTGCTGGTGGCATCCTTTTGATACTGGATGATGGGGTCCTTCACATCCTTGATGCCTTTGAGGGCCGCGCGGATTTGGTCCGGGTCCACCTTCTGCTTGAAGGCGAGCGTCATGTTGTCGCCGCCCTTGAAATCAATGCCCAGCATCTTGTCGCCCCGGACAAATATGCCGTAGGCCAAGCCGACGAGGATGATGGTCCACGAAAGGGCGAAGGCCGGTTTCGCCAGCTTCATGAAATCAAGCTTGGTCGCGCGGATGATGTGAAACATCTTCAATGTCTTCACCCAGCCCCGGGAAATAAGAAAATCGAAGATGAGACGCGTGACAACGAGCGCAGTGAAAAGGCTGGCGGCCACGCCGATGGTGAGCGTCACGCCGAAGCCCTTGATGGGGCCGGTGCCCATGTAAATCAGGATGATGGAGGAAATGAGCGTGGTGACGTGGGAGTCGAAGATGGTGGTGAAGGCGCGGTCGTAGCCCGCCGAGAGCGCGCCGCGCAGGGACTTGCCCTTTGCTGATTCCTCGCGAATGCGCTCGAAAATAAGGACGTTTGCATCCACCGCCATGCCGATGGTGAGGACCACGCCGGCGATGCCGGGCAGCGTCAGCGTGGTGCCGATGGAGCACATCACGCCGAGCAAAATGACAATGTTCATGATGAGGGCGAGGTCCGCGACCGCGCCCGCGAGCAAATAATAGGCAATCATGAAACCGGCCACGGCAAGCGTTCCTACGACGGCGGAGGTGACGCCGCTCTTGACCGTGTCCGCGCCGAGGGTCGGATCCACACTGTATTCGGAAAGGATTTTGAGAGGCACTGCCAGCGGGTTTTGCAGGGCGTTGGCCAGATCCTGCGCTTCCTTGTCCGTAAAGCTGCCGGAGATCCGGCAGTTCCCGTCTTCAATGGCTGTCTGGATGGTGGGGGCGGACAGCAGTTCACCATCCAAAACAATACCCATGGCGCGTTTCACATTCTCGCGCGTCAGCTTGCCGAACACCTGGGTACCCGTGGAATCCAGGGAAAAATTGATTTCCGGCCGGCCGAGCTCGTCGCGTTGCATCCAGGCCCCGGTGATATATTCGCCGGTCATTTCCACCTTTTTGCTGACCAGATACCGCTCGTTGATGGTCTGGCCCTCCGGAGTGGTACGCGAGGCAGTGAGCACTTCGTAACCCGGTTCGGGAAGCCCTTCTTCAAGCAACTTGGCGCTGTCGGGATGTACCATGCGCAACTCGAGGTGGGCGGCCTTTCTAATATTTTCCCGGGCGCGATCCTTGTCGGCGTCGGAAAGTCCGGGCAACTGGACGAGAATCCGGTCGCTGCCCTCCGGCTGGATGAGCGGCTCGGCGACGCCAAACTTGTCCACGCGTTTGCGCAACACATCGATGGCTTCGCTGATGGCCTGTTGCCGGCGGAAATCAAGCGGGACGGCGGCGTTCGTGCCCTTGGTCGTCAGATAATTGGTGTCCAGGCCCACGACAAAGGCCGTGCCGCCCTGGAGATCCAGGCCGAGCTTGATTTTGCCGGCCGCGTCCTTCTGCAAATGGTCAAGCACCGCCCGGGAGGGATTGCGCTCGCCGCTGACGTCGTAGAACGGAAAATAGTTCGTGATGTCGGCGGAGCCGACGGCGTCCACGAGATTGGCATAGCCGCGCTGCGGGTTGGCCTGCTGCAATTTCTGGAGATTCTCCACGATGTTGGTGTACGCGGCGTCCTTGCGGTTATCGACGGCCTTCTCCTGGAAGAACGTGGCGAGGTTGCGGCCCACCGGCGGGTACATCTCGGCGAAGGCCCAGATGAGGACGACGATGACGATGACAAATCTACCGAGATTATTTCGATTCATGACTCAAAAGCCCGTCATTCAGCGGAGCTGGTTTCGCCCGCGCGTTCGGTGATGTCCGCTACGGCGGACTTGAGGATCTCCAGCTTGGTTTCCGCCGAGCGCAGGGAAAGGGTCCGGTCCTTGATGGCGACCACGGTGCCGACGATGCCGCTGGAGGTGATGACCTTGTCGCCGGGTTTCAGGCTGTTGAGCTTGGCGGCGAGTTCCTTGGCCTTCTTGGACTGCGGACGAATCATCAAGAGGTAAAAAATGAGGAAAATGCCGCCGAACATGATCACCGTCTGCAACAACTGGCCGGTCGGATTCGGTGTGGTTTGGGTTCCGGCCGCGCCGGCGGCCGGGGTACCGGCTTGGGCCAGGATGGCGTTCAAAAAGTTCAAATTCATAGCTTCAGATTCAAGTGAGCCGTCAACTCTAGGGAAATGGTGGGATTTGGCAAGGTTTTAACGGCCGGAATTAATACTTTTGTCGGGGGCGGATTCGTCCGATAACATGGGGAAGTTGGCTGCTTGCAAGAAGCTATGAAGCGATTTTCGAGTCTTCGCGTGCGCCTGGTGGGGATTGTCCTGCTGGCCGTCGCCCCCGCCCTCGCGCTCCTCATTTACATGGGGCGCGCCGGGTGGATGTGGGTGGATTTCACCCTCGGGCTGTTTGCGCTCGGTGCGGCATGGATGGGGGGCGAACTGTTCATTTTGAGGCAGGTGAAGTCCATCATGGGGAGCGCCCGCAAGCTCGCGGCCGGGGACTTGAGCAGCCGCACCGATCTGCCAGGCGACAAGACTGAACTTGGCGACCTGGCGCATACTCTGGATAGCATGGCCGAAGCCCTCGAACAGCAGGTCAAGCAACGTGAGTTGACCGAGAAGTCCCTGCTCAATCGGGCTCTTCAGCAAACAGTCATTGCCGCCCTCGGTCAATGCGCCCTGCAAACCAGCGAACTTTCCACCTTGTTCTCCCAGTCTGCCATGCTCGTCGCCCAGACGCTCGAAACGGAATTCAGTGTTGTGCTGGAAATGCTCCCGGATGGCCAGGGCTTCCGGAAGCGCGCGGGCATCGGCTGGAAGGACGATGACGCGGGCTGGGCGGACATCGTTGCGGGCGACGGCTCGCAAGCCGGGTTCACGCTGGTTTGCGGAGAACCGGTGGTCGTGGAGGACATTGGCGACGAAAGGCGGTTTGGGGCCACACAAATCTTGCTGGATCATGGGGTCGTCAGCGGGGCAACGGTGGGCATTCATGGCCACCAGAAACCGTTTGGCGTGCTGGGCGTGCACACGGCGCGAAAACGGGTTTTCACCGAGGACGAGGTGCATTTTCTGCTGGCGGTCGCCAATTTGATCGGCATGGCGGTGGAACGGCACCGCACCGAGCCGGAGATCCAGAAACTGGCGGCGTTCGCACAGTTCAATCCCAACCCGGTCCTTGAATTTTCGAGCGAGGGCGAACTCACCTATTTCAACGACGCGGCGCAAAGCATGGCGGCATCGCTGGGGCAGACGAGATTCAGTTCCATCCTGCCGCCGGACACGAATGACATCGTGCAGAACTGCCTGGTCACCGGGGAAAAGCGGCTGCAACTGGAAACCCGGCCCGGCGGCCGGATTTTGTGGTGGTCGTTTCATCCCATCCTGTCCAGCAACACGGTGCATTGTTACGTGGAGGACATGACCGAACGGGTGAGCCTGGAGGACCAGTTGCGCCAGGCTCAAAAAATGGAATCCGTGGGCCAGCTTGCCGCGGGCGTGGCGCATGATTTCAACAACATCCTCACCATTATCCAGGGCCATTCGGGCCTGTTGATGTCGCGGCCGAATCTTTCACCGGCCATGACCACCTCCGTGCAGGCGGTTTCCTTCGCCGCCGAACGCGGGGCGAGCCTGACGCGCCAGTTGCTGATGTTCAGCCGCAAGCAGGTGATGGAACCGAAGGCGACGGACTTGAAGGAAGTCGTCGCCAACATGAGCAAGATGCTGCAACGGCTGCTTGGCGAAACCATCGCGCTGGAATGCCAGTCGCCGCCGCAATTGCCCGCCATCCGCGGCGACACCGGCATGATGGAACAGGTGCTCATGAACCTCGCGGTCAACGCCCGCGATGCCATGCCCAAGGGTGGCCAGCTACTCATCAGCACCGAGGCGGTGCGGATTGACGAGAAATACACGCGGCGCCATCCGGACGCGCGGCCTGGGGACTTCGTCTGCCTGCAGGTCAAGGACTCCGGCACCGGCATGGATGCCGCGACCATGAAACATATTTTCGAGCCGTTCTTCACCACCAAGGCGGTCGGCAAGGGCACCGGCCTGGGACTGGCCACAGTTTATGGCATCGTGAAGCAACACGCCGGCTGGATCGAAGTCGCCAGC
>DATMLG010000573.1:0-3508 GCA_035570675.1 Verrucomicrobiia bacterium
CGTCCCCGTCCTGAAGAGTTTGGCTGACCAATATTCGATGAGCGACAACTACCATCAATCCGTCATGGGCGGCACCGGCGCCTATCACGTGATGCTGGGTACCGGGGACGCGATTTTCTGGTCCGACGGTAACGGGAATCCAACTGTTCCGCCGTCCCACATTGCCAATCCAAATCCGATTGCCGGCTCCGACGACCAATACACCGTGGACATCAATTTTGACGGTAATTTCACGGAGTGTGCCAACCCAACCCAGCCCGGCATCAAGCCCATCCGCGAATATCTGCAATCGCTGCCGTATGGTCCGGAACCCAACTGCAAACCGAATCACTACTACATGGTGAACAACGACAACCCGGGGTTCCTGCCAAACGGTACGGTTGACACAGCGGGAATTACTTCGGGAGGTTCCGTGCCGCCGTCAAATGTGCGCACGATCGGCGAGGCGCTGAACGATAAAGGCATCTCCTGGGCGTATTACGGCGGAGCGTACAATGCGGCGGTAGCGCTGCAATCCAATCCGACCACAACCGATCCAACGGTGCTTGTCGGCAAAGCCTACTGCAATATCTGCAACTTTGAATCCTACACGAACGCGATCATGGGCGACCCAACCCAACGGGCCGCGCATATCAAGGACGCCACGGATTTCTTTGCCGCCGTCGATAACGGCACGCTGCCGGCTGTTTCATTCGTAAAGCCCGACGGCCTGCTGGATGGGCATCCGGCCAGTTCCAAGGAGGACCTGTTCGAGGGAATGGTGAAGAAGATCATGGATCATCTTCTGGCCAACCCCGAGCTCTTTGAATCGACTGTCCTTTTCATCACGATGGACGAAGGCGGAGGCTACTACGATTCCAGCTACATCCAGCCGCTCGACTTTTTCGGGGACGGACCGCGGATTCCTCTGATCGCTGTCTCGCCGTACACGACTGGCGGCCATGTCAGCCACACCTATACGGATCACGTCTCGATCCTCAAATTCATTGAGAGAAATTGGGATCTGGATCCGCTAACTCACCGGAGCCGCGACAATCTTGCTAACCCAGTTGCGTATTCCGAGGACCCTTATGTGCCGGTGAATAGCCCTGCGATCGGCGATCTGTTCGACTTGTTCGATTTTGACCATCACCGCGATCGAGACCACGGCCAAAAACAAAATCACTAAAGTGTTCGGAGCAGCCTGCTAGTTTTGCAGGCCGCTCCGCATAATGCGGTTCTCCAGGCTTTGGCGCCGGCCGTACGCAACGTACGGCCGGCGTCATTTTTTCCGCCCATTGAGACCGTACCGGGCTTGAGCGGTCAGACCATTCCCTTGCGGAGTTCCTCCAGTGGGTAGAACGTGTCGCGCCAGACGACGCCGCCGCGCCAGAGCGTCGCGATGGCCGATCGCCCGATCATCCAGCAAAACAGGAGGGAGCCAAGCGGGTGTGTGAGTCCATACAAAGGGGAAGCGTCGGTCGACCAGATCATCGCACCATGAACAATGACGGCGGCGGCAGCGGCGATTCCCGCGAACACTCGCGCCCAGCCCGAGGCGAACGCCAAGCCAAAAAACGGCAGGAGGCTCATCGTCAGAGAAAGCGCCATCGCCCCCGCGGCAAAAAACGGGTTGTAGTGGACGGCGGCAAACATGTTTTTCGTCACGCCGCGAATCACGTTTTGCACGCCTGAATGCCAGCGCACACGGACCAGATCCTGCGCCACTGCCAGGCCGGATCGGATCCCTGCCATTTTCATCAGCTTGCCGAGCTTCATGTCTTCGATCACGTCCATTCTCAGGCGGGCGTGCCCGCCGCTTCTTTCATAGGCCGTGCGCCGCACGAGTTGGAAAGCGCCCACTCCCACATAGCGCGCCGAACGGGGATTAGAAACCAGCCAGGGCTCATTGCCGAAAACAAAACCGAGGCCAAAGTACGAAATCGCGACCGTTTCCCAGAATCCGCGCATCTCAACCGCGGTGAGAAGCGTCAGGTGGTCCCATCCGCGCTCGAGAGCGAGCGCGACGGCGCGCCGCAAGACGTCCGGTGCGAAGTGGACATCCGCGTCCGTGAAGACGAGCCAGTCTCCGCGGGATTTTTGGAAGCCAGCCACCAGAGCGTGCGGCTTTCCCAGCCACCCCGGAGGCAGGGTGGCAATATCCGTGACAATCAGGTTTCGACTTGAACCCTCCAAATTGCGCAGGATGGCGGGAGTACGATCGCTGGAGCGGTCATTTACGGCGACGACCTCAAACCGGGGATAATCTTGCGCCAGGAGCGTTTCGATCGCGGCGGGAAGTTTCTCCGCTTCATCGCGCGCGGCAAAGATGATGGAGATGAAGGGCGCATCTTGAGATTCAATCGGGCTGGCGTCAGAAAGCCACGGCAGGCGGGCCATGCCAAAGCCGGCACGGACCGCTTGAATAATCCACAGGAAAGCAATAAAACCAAATAGTACAATCCAGAAAGTATGCAATAGTTGATTTCCTGCAGCAGATGGATCGCTGCCTGTAGAATGCTAACACAGCGAATGTCAGAGACTCTATCCATCGTCGGCGCGGGTCGCGTCGGGCGCGCCCTGGGGCGGCGCCTGCACGAACTCGGATGGCGCGTGGGCGCCGTCACGGGGCGGTCCATTTCCACAGCGCGAGCCGCCGTGCGCGTGATCGGCGCGGGGCAGCCGGTCGGCGGATTGACTCACCAAATTCTGGGTTCCAAAATTGTTTTGATTACCACGCCGGATAGCGCCATCGAAACGGTGGCGAAAAATCTCGCCGTTCTCGGCGGAAAAGAGTGGTCTGGGAAAATCGTGCTGCACACGAGCGGTACGCTTGACTCGGCGGCTCTTCAGCCGCTCGCAAAACTGGGCGCGGCGACGGGTTCGATGCACCCGATGCAGACCTTTTCACATCAGAATTTCCCGGACCTCGCGAAATGCATTTTCGGCATCGAGGGGAGCCCGGCCGCGCTGCAAGTCGCGCGGAAAATGATTCATCAGATGGATGCAGTGCCCGTGCGCTTGTCGGGAGCGAACAAGGCGGCGTATCATGCCGCTGGGTCATTTGCGTGCGTTTATGTCCTGGCACTGATGGAAACAGCGACGCGCCTGCTCATGACGCAGGGATTCAAACGCCGCCAGGCCATGCGGGCGCTATTGCCTCTGACTCGGCAGACGCTGAATAATTTTGAGAGCGTCGGGCCGCTCGCGGCCTGGACCGGCCCTCTCGCTCGCGGGGATTTTTCTACGATCGAGATGCATGCGAAGGCCCTTGCCGAATCCAAGCCCGAGTATCTAGAGGCCTACAAGACCCTCTCACGATTGACGGCCGAAGAGCTTGCCGCGAAGCCCAACGCCGTCTTGAAGCATCTTGAAAGCGTGTTTTCGGCAGGCCGGCCTTCAAAAAACAATGAGCGGACGAAAACCAAATCCGCCGCGGCCGGATCCAAAATTGATTGATTTTCATCCACAGGGGACCTCTTGACACAATTGAACATTCCCATCGAAAACACGACGCTGCCGAACGGTT
>DATMLG010000574.1:0-4817 GCA_035570675.1 Verrucomicrobiia bacterium
CGTCGCGCCCGTGAGAAGGGAATTGCGCACACCGCTGCCCGAAGGGGTGTCGGGCTTTGACCTGCTCAAGGCGGCGCGCTCGACCCTGCCCGCGGTCACGCACGTGGATTATTCGGCGCGCATCCAAACGGTGCAGCGTGAAGGGAATCCGCTGCTTTATGATTTGTTGCAGCGGTTCGACCGCGCGACCGGTTGCGGTGTGCTGGTCAACACCTCGTTCAATGTGCGCGGCGAGCCGATTGTATGCACGCCGGACGACGCGTACCGCTGCTTCATGAACACGGAGATGGATTTTCTGGTGATGGGGAGTTTTGTGGTGGAACGCGTCGCGCAACCGCAGCACAAGACCGAACGACGCGTTGCCCCACAGGCGGACTAGCATGAGACTTATCCTCAAGGAAGACCAGAAAGCGTGGCGAAAGCAGGCACTGCTCACAACGGTGGGCATTTCGGTGATAAGCGTCATCCTGCTGTGGCGCCACGTTTTGTCCTCCAAGGTTTGCGGAGGCATCATGGTGGTTTCGGTCCCGGCGGCGATTTGTGCCCTGGCCCGGCCGCGCTGGTTCAGGGGTTATTACCGGTTTTCGATGCGGCTGGGGTTCTACTTCAGCCAATGCGTTGGATACGTCGTGCTGGCCGTTTTCTTTGTGCTGGTCGTGACGCCGCTGGGATTTGTCTTGAGGCTCGCCGGCACGGACCCGCTGCAAATGAAGCGCCCACAGAACGCCACGACTTACTGGAAACCCGGCAAGGAATTCGGCCCGCTGGACCGGCTTTTCTGAAATAACGCAATTGAAACCACGCTCCAAGAAATCGAAACAAAACGAGGCGTCGGAAAGCAACGCGGCTCCGATCAAACCGGCGCGCAAATGGGCCTTCCGGCTGGTGGCGTTGCTGGTGCTGCCGGCGCTGCTGGTCATGGCGGAAGTGGTGCTGCGTCTGGGCGGCTACGGTCATTCGCCGGACTTTTTCAAACGCATCAAGATTCAAGGTGAAGACTATCTGGTCCAGAATGACGATTTCAGCCTGAATGTTTTCACGAAGGAGATTGCGCGCAGCCCCGGCGCCCTGCGGATGAAGGCGCACAAGCCCGCGGGGACTTTTCGCATTTTTATTTTTGGCGAATCGGCGGCGATGGGAGATCCGGAACCGGCCTTTGGCGCGGGGCGTTACATGGAGGTCCTGCTGCGCGAAAAATTCCCGGGCGTGAAAATTGAAGTCGTGAACGTCGCCTTCACCGCGATCAATTCGCACGTCATCCTGCCCATCGCCCGTGAGTGCGCAAAACACGATGGCGATCTATGGATCGTGTACATGGGCAACAACGAGATGGTGGGACCCTTCGGCGCGGCGACGGTGTTTGGAAAACAAGCGGCTCCGCTGCCGTATGTGCGGCTAGTATTGGCAGTTAAAAGAACGCGCGTCGGCCAGTTGCTCGCGGCCGGCATGGAAAAAATTGGCGGGCATGCAAACAAGGCGCCGTCGTGGGGCGGAATGCAGATGTTTCTCAATAATCAAATTGCCCCGGACGACGCGCGAAAGGAAACGGTTTATCGGAATTTCAAGGGGAACCTGGATGACATCCTGAAAGCCGGCACCAGCGCGCAGGCAAAAATCATTCTCAACACGGTGGCGGTGAACCTCAAGGATTCGCCACCGTTTGCCTCCATGCTGAACAGCAACCTGCCCGCGGACCGGCAGGCGTCGTTCGAGGACGCGATGGCGCGGGGTCGAAGCCGTGAAACGCAGGGAGATTTCGCGGGAGCAACGCAGACTTATGAACAGGCGGCGCAGTGGCAGCCCAAATCCGCCGAATTGCAATATGCCTGGGGAAAATGTTTGCTGGCAATGACGAATCTGGCGGCGGCACGCGAACATTTGCAGGACGCATGCGACGACGACGCCCTGCCCTTTCGCACGGACACAAGAATCAACTCGGTGATTCGCGAGGCGGCGCAACAAAACGAAGGGCGCGGCGTGACATTCCTCGACACGGCCGCGATTCTTTCGGCGAACAGCGCCGAGAATCTCTGCGGGCAGGAAACATTTTACGAACACGTGCATTTTGATTTTGACGGCAGTTACCGGCTTGGGCTCCTTTGGGCGCAACAGGCCGCGAAGATGCTGGCGGCAGGCAACGCCAGCCGGGACGACGGCTGGGCTTCGCAAGAGCAATGCGAGCAGCTTCTGGGCCTCTCGGATTGGAATCGCGCGCTCGTCATCGAAGAGATGATCGGCCGGCTGCAAGTGCCGCCGTTCAGCAGCCAGCCAAACAACGAGCAACGAATCGAGAGGCTGCGGGCGCGGGACAGCGCGCTGCATGGACGGATGAACACCAACGAAGCGGCGGCGGCGCGGGAAAATTTCCTGAAACAACTGCAGCGCCAGCCGGACGATTTTGTGCTGCATGAAAACTTTGCCGCGTTTCTGCAGGCCACGGGAGACGTGCCGGAGGCGATCGCAGAATGGCGGCTGGTCCATGAATTGATTCCCCACGATTACCTGACCTATTTTCAACTCGGACACCTGCTCCGCGGCCCGGGACAACTGGCGGAGGCGGAAACGGACCTGCGCCAGGCGCTGGCACTGCGTCCCGGTTTGACGGAGGGCTGGAACGAACTGGGCAATGTGCTGGTGCTGCGGGAGAATTTGAACGAGGCGCTGGCAAGCTTCGCGGTGGCGCGGCGGCAACGGCCGCAGGACGGGCAGATTGTTTTTCGAATTGCGGAGGTGCAATCCATGCTGCATGAACGCCCGGAGGCGATTGAAAGTTACCGCGAGGCCATCACGTTGAGCCCGGCAAGCTGGGAACCGCATTACGAGCTGGGCGGTGAACTGGATGCGGCAGGCCAGTTGGAGAGTGCGCGGGACCAATTTGGGGAGGCGGCCAGGTTAAATCCTAATTATTCGCGGGTGCACTTCAATTATGGGATATTGCTTGCGAAACTGGGCCAGTTCGACGAGGCGCAGCATGAATTTGAAGAAACCCTCCGGCTGGAACCGGGTTACCGGGGCGCGACGGAGTCGCTGGCGAAGATTCAGATTCTGAAGCGGCGGGCCAACCGAAACTGAGGCGGCAATGAAGCAACGCGCCAAAAAAAACAAGCGGCCCAGGGCGAAACAGCCTCCGGTCGCCGCAAGCCCCCGCCGCAAATGGTTGTTCCGCCTGATGGCGCTGGTGTTCCTGCCGGTGCTGGCGCTGGGAGGGATGGAGGCGGCGCTGCGGCTCGCGGGTTACGGGCATCCCACGGGCTTCTTTCAGAAGATTCGCGTCGGCGACGAGGATTACCTGGTCAATAACGAGCAGTTCAGCCTCCGTTTTTTTCCGCCGCAGCTTGAACGCTGGCCCGGCCCGGTGATGTTTGAAGCGAAACGGCCGGCGAACACCTACCGGATTTTCATACTAGGCGAGTCGGCAGCGCGCGGCGAACCGGAGCCGAATTACGCTGCTTCCAGATACCTGCAGGCACTGCTGGAGGAGCGTCATCCGCAGACGCGCTTTGAGGTCGTCAATCTCGGCATTACGGCGATTGATTCGCATGTCATCCTGCCCATCGCGCGGGATTGCGCGCGCGCCGACGGCCAGTTGTGGATTATTTACATGGGCAACAATGAAATGGTCGGCCCGTTCGGCGCGGCGACAGTTTTTGGAGCGAAGGCGCCGCCGCTGGCGGTTGTCCGGCTCAGCCTGGCCATTCAAAAGACGCGCCTCGGGCAGTTGCTGACGGAACTCAGCGGGAAGCTTCACGGGAGGGACACGAACGAATCCTGGGGCGGAATGAAAATGTTTGTGGGCAACGAGATTCGCGCCGATGACCCGCGCCGGGACAGGGTCCATCAAAATTTCGAGCGCAACCTGGATGACATTGTGGAGGCCGGGCTCGGCTCCGGGGCAAAAATCCTGCTGAACACGGTGGCGGTAAATTTGAAGGATTGTCCGCCCTTTGGGTCGCTGACCAACGCCAATCTTCCGGCCGGCGACGCCGCACAATTTTCGGCATTGCTGGCCGAGGCGGAGGCGGCGGCCGGGCGGAAGGATTTCGCGGCGGCGGCGCAAAAATTTGAGGCAGCGGCCAAAATTGATCCGCAATTTCCGGAACTGCAGTTCCGCCGGGCGCAATGCCTGCTGTCGGCGGGAGATCCCGCGGGGGCGAAGGAGCTTTTCCAGAAGGCCTGCGACCTGGATGCCCTGCCCTTCCGCGCGGACTCGAGGATAAACGGCACGATTGCCGCCGCCGGCAAAAAATTTGCCGGTGACAAACTGACATTTTTCGACGCCGCGGAGGCGCTGGCGGCGGAGGCGCCGGATGGAATTTGCGGCCAGGAAACGTTTTATGAACACGTCCATTTCAACTTCGACGGAGAATTCAAACTGGGACGCGCCTGGGCGGGCGAGGTGGAGAAAATGTTGCCGCTGGAAATTGCGGCAAGCAGTTCGACGAACGGATGGATGTCACAGGAAGCATGCGAAGCGCGCCTGGGATTGACCGACTGGAATCGCTGCGAAGTGACGGATATGGTAATTGACCGCCTGCACAAACCGCCATTGGGCGGGCAGTCCAACAACGCGGAACGGCTGGTGAGCCTGCGGGAGGAGAAGCGGACTTTGCAGGCGCGAATGAAACCGGCCACGGAAACGGCGGCGGCGGGAATCTATGTCGACGCCATCGGACGCGAGCCGACCGACCATGAATTGCACGAGAATTACGCTGAATTTCTGGAATCAGCCGGACACGTGAAGGAGGCGCTGGCAGAGCGCGAAAAAGTGGTTTCCCTGCTGCCGCACAGTTGTGAAAGTTTTTACCAAGCCGGACGGT
>DATMLG010000575.1:0-2202 GCA_035570675.1 Verrucomicrobiia bacterium
CAGAATCGGTGTAAAGCGCCATGTTTTGTGCCGCGGCCCCGGAGACCATCGCCGTCAGCAACAACACCAAGCCAAGCCCGCATCGCATCCACACGCGTGGAAGTGCGGAAAGCTGGGCAACGGGGTTCATGGCCTGGAAGCATGCCACAATTTAGGGGCTGTTTCAAGGGCAGGCAAAGAGCCTGAACCCCGAATTTTACAAAAGGGAAATGGCTACGAAAGAATGCAAAGGAGGCATTTTGAACTTTGGCTTCACTCCTTCACTTGCGCGGATGATGGCGGAAGAGGCGGTCACGGTAATAATACAGATACGTGACCATGAAGGTGTTCAGGATGAGAATGACAAAAACGAACCAGGTGAATCTGCGGCCCAGTTCGTAAACCTCGATCGGGATGAAGAAGGCCGATTCCCCGATGGACAGCCACCCGGCCCAGGGGAGCCGGAAGATCAGCCCCACCCCTTCGACCACGGCGAACATGCTGTAAATCAGCGTGGCGACGGCGAAGTGAACGATTCTCGCCTGGGTGAGGCCGTCCACCTGCGCGATGAGGTTGGCCCAGAATTTTCCCTCGGGATTGAGCCGCAACCAACCAAGGATGTCCTTGAATTCCTGCGAGACGTCGTTGTCCGAGTGCGCGTAAATGATGAGCGCGAGGATGGCGAAGAAAAGCCCCTTGAAGAGCTTCACCGCGATGATGGCGTAAAGCGTCGGCGCGGGCGGGAGTACGGGCTTGTTTTGAGCGGAGTCGGGCATCAGCGGATTTTTTCCAGTAGCAACGGCACCAGCTCCGAGATTTTCACGCGCGTTTGCTGCATGGTGTCGCGCTCGCGCAGGGTGACGGTGTCCAGCAGTTCGGGTTTTTCGCCGAGCGTGTCGAAATCAATCGTGACGCCGAACGGCGTGCCGATTTCGTCCTGACGGCGGTAACGCCGGCCGATCGCGCCGGCTTCATCGTAAAATACGGTGAGATACGGACGCAAAAGGTCCCGGACGGCCATCGCCTTTTTGACCAGCTCGGGTTTGTTTTTGAGCAGCGGAAAAATGGCGACCTTGATCGGCGCAATGCGGGGATGGAACTTCAGCACCACGCGCGTTTCCATCTTGCCCTTGTCATCAGGGGCCTGGTCTTCGCAATACGCGCTGCACAAGATCGCGAGCAGGATCCGGTCAATGCCCACCGCCGGCTCGACCACATGCGGGACGTAGCGGCGTTTGGAGGCTTCGTCGAAATAAACCAGCCCCGCGCCGCTGAATTTAGCATGCTGCGAAAGGTCATAATCGCCCCGGGCCGCAATGCCCCAAAGCTCCTGCACCCCAAATGGAAACCGGAACATGATGTCGGTGGTGCCCTTCGAGTAGAAGGCGAGTTTTTCTTTGGGATGATCGTATTCCGAAAGCAGGTCGGCGGGCAGACCCACGGATAACAGCCAGTTGCGGCACCAGTCAATCCAGTAACGATGCCATTTCTGCCAGTCATCTTCGTCGCTGATGAAATATTCCATCTCCATCTGCTCGAATTCGCGGCTGCGAAAAATAAAATTGCGAGGCGTGATTTCGTTGCGGAAGGATTTGCCAATCTGCGCAATGCCGAACGGAATCTTTACTCGCCCGGTGTCCACAATGGCCTTGAAATCCACGAACATGCCCTGCGCCGTTTCCGGGCGCAAATAGGCAACCGATGACTCATCGCGCAACGCGCCCACGTTCGTTTCGAGCATCATATTGAACCCGCGCGGCGGCGTGAGGCTGCCCGGTTCGCCCGTCGCCGGTGACGGCACCAGCGGCACCTCTTCCGGTTTGGCTTCGGTGAAGTCTTTCGGCTGCACCAGCTCCAGCTTGCCTTGGATGGCCTTCTTGCGCTTGAAAGTCTCCGCCTTTTCCTGCAAATCCTCCGTGGTGCGGTCGCTTTCCAGCGCGCTCACATAACCCACCGTCTTCCCGTCCACCACCACCGCCGCGAAAAAAATCTGGTCCGCGCGGAAACGCTGCTTGGACGCCTTGCAATCCACCATCGGGTCCGTGAACCCGCCCACATGCCCCGAGGCCTCCCATACCTTGGGATGCATGATGATGGACGATTCCAGGCCCACGACGTCGTCACGCTGCCGCACCATGTCGTTCCACCAACGGTCGCGGATGTTTTTCTTCAGCTCCGCGCCCAGCGGGCCGTAGTCCCAAAAGCCGTTGATGCCGCCGTAGA
>DATMLG010000576.1:0-12928 GCA_035570675.1 Verrucomicrobiia bacterium
AGGCTGCTTGAAAACGTCCAGCAATTTGACGAGCAGCCGGGGCGAAGGCGGCAGGTGCTCAACCCGGTCAATAAACGTATCCAACTTGACTTGCTGATGTCCTTGAAACGCTGGTAATCCCATAGCCATTGCTGCCAACTCTTCTTTTATTCTGTCTTTTAACGCTCTTCGAGCCGGAACGTTACTCCATCAGGGCGGGAAATGCAAGAAATTGCGCGGTCCGTTCAGTCAATCAAGCGGCCCCAGCTCAATCATTTCGAAGCGGGTGAAAGTGAAATTGCGCGGGGGTGCGGGCGGAGAGGTCAAGGTCGAGGGTGCAATAGCCGCCGTCTTTCAGAAGTTGGATGCCCGAGAGGGACGGGCAAAGGAGGACATGAAATGGCCGCCATAGCCGGGCCTCGGACAGCGCGTAGCTCAGTCGGCTGGTGGTGTGGCCGAGAAAACGAATCTGCGGCATGCCCGATAGCAGGCGGCTCTTCCAAAGGATAAGGTTGGAATGCAAGTGGCCAATGATGGTGTGTTCGATCTGGCCGATGCGCGGGCGCACGGTTTCATCGCGCCATAGAAACGGCAGGGCGGTTGGGTCGTGGCAAAACAAAATGACGCGTTGGGAAGGGTTCAAGGCGGCGAAGGCGCGGCGGATTTCTTCGAAGTGTTGTTCGCGAATTTCCTGCCACTGAGGGCGTTCGGACGGGAGTGTGTCGGGCTCCAGCGTGGGCAGGGCGAGAAGGGAGGATGTGACGCCCATGAGCACGTAGCCGCCCAGTTCAACTTGCCAGAAGCCCGGCACGTCCAGCTCCTGCCGCGCCCGTTGCCAGGCGGCCAGCCTCATGCCGCCGCGTCCGCCGAAGAAGCTCATCTTGCCGAGTTCATGGTCTCCGATGGTGGCATAAAAATTGGGCGCGAAGCGGGCGCGAAGTTTTTGGAGGCATTCGCGGGCACTGTCGAGGGCCGCATCGTCAGCGATGCCAATGAACGCGCTGTCGCAGGAATAATCGCCGTTGGCGACGACCAGGGCAGGGGAGCCGGCGCGTTCGATGAACAGGTCGAGCAAATGATTATGGCGCGTCGGATGCCGGAGCCAGAGGAAGTGCCGGTAATTTCTGACGAAATGGCGGCTGAGCGGATTTTTGAGGTCGCGATATTCGTAATCGTCGCCGCGGGCGCGCTCGGCCGCGCCGGCGTAATGGACGTCACTGACGATGAGAATCTGGCAATTGCTGGCCACGCACCATCATCGGCGATTGCGGGGGAGAAATGAAATCTATTTTGCCCGGCGCAGAGTGGTCTTGCAGTCGGCAGGCCGATGGCCTAGGGTTGGAGCATGAGGAAATGGCTCGCCCTGTTAATCAGTTTGCTCGGCCTCGCGGGGGGACAAAATGTCTATTGCGCCGACACGGCTTCCAAGCAGGTTTATGTCGTCCCAATCCGTCAGGACATTGATTCTTCGCTGGTTTATGTGGTGCGCCGCGGCGTGAAGGAGGCGATGGCGGCGAAGGCGGACCTGCTGGTGATTGACATGGACACCGACGGCGGCAGTTTGAAGTCGATGATGGAAATCATTGATGTCATCAACGAGTTCAAGGGACAGACAGTCACTTACGTCAATACCAAGGCTTTTTCGGCCGGAGCGCTCATTTGTTTCTCGACGCAAAAAATATACATGGCGCCGCAAAGTGTGATTGGAGCTGCCGCACCGGTCCAGATGTCGCCGGGCGGAGGCGGCATCCAGTCGCTGCCGGACACGGTGGAGGTGAAGGTCGCATCCGCCGTCAGCGCGCTGATTCGCGCGGAAGCCGAGAAGAATGGATACAACGTGGAACTGGTTGACGCCATGGTCAACAAGACCACCGAGTTCAAGATTGGTGACAAGGTCATCAACGAGAAAGGCCAGCTCCTCACTTTGACAGACAACGAGGCGGCGGCGGAATATGGCAAGCCGCCGAAACCGCTGCTATCGTCAGGCACCATTTCATCCATGGACGCGCTGCTGGAAAAACTTGGGTATGCCGGCGCGGCGCGCACGGTTATCACACCCACCGGAGCGGAAACACTGGGAACATGGATCAACGCCATCAGCCCGATCCTGCTCATCGTGGGAATCATAGGCATTTACATTGAACTCAAGACGCCGGGCGTAATCCTGCCGGGCGTGGTCGCGGTGCTGGCGTTTTTGCTTTATTTCACGGGCGGCTATGTGGCGGGGCTTTCCGGCATGGAATGGGTGCTGGTGTTTGTGGTCGGGCTGGCGTTGATCATCAGCGAATTCTTTGTGCATCCGGGCACGATTTTGCCTGGGCTGGTCGGAGCAATATTGATTTTCATCGCCTTGGTGATGGCGATGGTGGACATGTATCCGGGCACGCCCGCACTGCCGACGCTGCCACAGATCGAACTGCCGATGCGAAACATCGTGATCGCTTTGGGCGTGTCGCTGGTCATCATGGCGGTGCTGGCGCGGTTTTTGCCCAAGACATCCATTTACCGGAGACTGGTATCGCACGGGGCGAGCGGTGAAGTGGCCATGGTGGAACAACAACGGGAACAGGCGTCGCGGCTCGGCGAGAAGGGCATGGCGATTTCAAATCTGCGCCCCGGCGGGAAGGCGCAGTTCGGGAACGACATCGTGGATGTGATTACCCAGGGGGAGATGATCGAGAAGGGGCAGGCGGTTCGCATCATCGGATACAGCGGAGCCGAGGCGATTGTGGAAGCAGTCGGATAATCAGCCGGTCTTTTGGTGCCGGTCCTTGAAGGTCAATTCTGCGATGCCGGACTTGTCGAGACTGCCCAGATCCTCCGTCACCATCCGGTCATATTGCTTTTTGGTGGCGGCCGCGAGCGGGAGGTTCATTTTTTGCGCCCGGGTAAGTTTCAAGGCGATTCCCGAATCCTTGGCGGCATGCGCGGCGGAAAAAAAGCAGGCGTGGTCGCGGTTTTGCATATCCTCGCCGTCGCTGCGCAGCACGGCGGAATTTGCGCCTGTCTGGGAAAAGACTTCGCGCAGCATCGACAAATCCAGGCCCAGCGCCGCGCCCAACCCCAGGCCCTCCGCCAAGCCCGCCGTGTTGATGTTCATCACCATGTTGACGAGGGCCTTGACCTGGGCGGCCTTGCCGGCCTCGCCGACGTAACGAACCGTGCTTCCCAGTTTTTCCAGAACCGGCCGCGCGCGTTCAAAAGCTTCCGACGGTCCGGCGCACATGAGGTAGAGGGTCCCGTTCAGCGCCTGCGGGATGCTTGACGCCATGCAGGCTTCCAGCGATTGCGCGCCGGCCTTTGCCACTTTTTGGCCGACCTGAACATGCACATCGGGCGTGATGGTTGCGCAATTGATGAAAAGTTTTCCCTTCGCGCGATTGAGCAGTCCGCCACGATAAATGGCCTTCATCGCGGCATCATCCGTCACGACCGTGATGATGACATCGGACAGGCGGGTGACTTGTTTGAGTTCCGCGCAGGATTCACAGCCCAGTTCGCGGGCCAGCGCCTGCGAGGCTTCGGCGTTAATGTCATAGACCGCCATGACCGGGAAGCCTTGTTCCTTGAGGCGACGGGCCATGTTGCCGCCCATTCTGCCCACGCCTACGAATCCAATTTTTTCGCTCATGCGTTCCTCCATGCCGATTGGCGCCTCGCGCAACCGGCTATTTTTGCCAGGGCGCGATGTTTTCGCCGTCCCAGATGTCCCGCACCGGCTGGCGCGCGCGCACCAGGGCGGCGCGTTTGCCGCTGACCAGCACCTCGGCGGCCAGGGAACGGGTGTTGTAATTGGAAGCCATGACGAAGCCGTAGGCACCGGCGCTCATCAACGCCAGGTAATCACCCTCGCCGAGTTTCGGGAGCGGGCGTTCCTTGGCAAAAAAGTCGCCGGATTCGCAGATGGGGCCGACCACGTCGGAGCTGATGGTCGCCCCGTTGCGCTGGCGGAGCGGGACGATTTCGTGATAGGCGTCGTAAAATGCGGGCCGGATCAAATCGTTCATGGCGGCATCCACGATGAGAAAATTCTTGTGGCCGGTGCGTTTCACGTATTCCACGCGGGTGACAAGGATGCCGGCGTTGCCGGAGATGAACCGGCCCGGCTCGATGAGGATGCGCAAGCCGAGCGGCTTGAGCAGGGGCACAAGCTTCGCCGCATAACGGTCAGGCGTGAGGATTTTTTTGGCGCGGGCGGACTGCCACCACGCGGAGGGGCCGCTGGCGAGCGCGGGATCGTAAACGATGCCCAAGCCGCCGCCGATGCTGAAGAATTCCAGGCCATGTTTCGCCTTCAGCCGTTGCACCAACGGCAGCACCTTGCGCACCGCGTCCTCGAACGGACGTGCTTCCGTCAACTGGGAGCCGATGTGCATTTGCACGCCGCGCAGCCGCAGATTTTTGGAGCGCGCGGCGCGCGCATAGACGCGCTCGACTTCCTCGAAGGCGATGCCGAACTTGTTTTCGTAGGTGCCCGTCGTGATCTTGGCGTGGGTGTGGGCGTCAATGTTCGGATTCACGCGCACGGCGACGGGGGCGATTTTTTTCAGGCGGGCGGCCACGCGGTTGATGCGCGCGAGCTCCGCCTCGCTTTCCACGTTGAAACAATAAACGCCCCGGCGCAGCGCGAATTCAATTTCCCCCTCGGTCTTGCCCACGCCGGCGAAAACGCATTTGCCGGGGTCGCCGCCCGCGGCCATGGCGCGGCGCAGTTCGCCCTCGCTCACAATGTCGAAGCCGCCGCCGAGCGACGCCACAGTGCGCAGGACGGCCTGGTTCGAGTTTGCCTTCATGGCGAAACAAATCAAATGGTCCAGCGGCGCCAGCGCGCGGTCCAGTTTCTGATAATGCTCCGTCAGCGTTTTTTGCGAATAGACGAAGAGCGGTGTGCCAAATTTCCGGACCAAGGTTTCCACCGGCACCCCCTCGCAACTCAGCTTTCCGCGAACGTAATGAAAATAGTGCATCGGTTATTTTATGCCAAATAAGGTCTGGCGTTCAAAGTTCAAAGTTTGACGCGGCATCGCCCGGCGGCCGAAGGCACCGGACTGATGGCGACGGATGGGAAGCGGGGCGGTTATTGCCCGGAAAGTATCTTGGCGCGGCGCGCCTGATACTCGGCAGGAGTGATCTGGTCGTTTTTGTAAAGCAGCAGCAGTTCAGCCATGCGCGCTTCCTGCGAGTCAGCGGCGCTGGGCATCTGAGCAGGGGCGGCATTTGCGGGAGGCGCCGCCATGGTTGGTGTGACGGGAGCGGCGATGATGGGAGCATTGGGATTGACCTTGGCCGGCGGGCTCGCCATTGGTGCGGCGACGGCTGGCGTTGCCGCAACGGGAACCTGGGGCTGCATCGACGGCGCAGTTTCAGGAGAATTGTGCAGGGCTTCCCTGGCTATTTCCGCCTGTTGGGGAGTAAGGCTGCTGCTGGGCGCGGCATCAGGCATGGCGAGCGGAGCCATGGTCTGCTTTTTTGGCGCGGCGACCGGAACAGGCCGCACGAGGACCGGGCTGTTTCCAACCGGCTGCGGCGTGGCTGGCTGGGACGGCGCTGCCATTACCGGGGTCGGAGCCACAGGAGGCGGAGGCGGGGGCGGTTGAACGACCGGGGCCTGGACAACTGGTGCCGGAGCAGGCGGGGGAGCCATTGGTGCTGGCATGGCCGGAGGTTTGGGAGCCGGCACGGGCGCGGGCATGACTGGAGCGGCCGGCGGTGGGGTGGCGTTCACCGGCGCAGCGGGGGCGCTCAAGGCCTGGTCCAAGGCCTCGCGGGCCTTGGCCTGGGCGTCCGAATCCGGTCTCTGGGCGTGAAGTGAACCGGCCCCGGCTGCGGCCAAAAAAGCGGTCATCAACAACAACTTCGGGATATGCATGCGATTACTCCTTAGCTCAAAATCATTTCCTGTGCAACAGGTTTCAAACATCATCGTCGCGCTTCAGGCGCCCGAGCCGGGCGGAGAAACCAGCCTCCGCCACGCCCCCGGCCACGGATAATATAGCACGGATCGCAGGATAAGGCGATTGACTTCCGGCCGGCTGACCTTGATGCGCTGCCCGGGGTCGAGGACGTTGCCCGTGCGTAACATCGCCAGGGTCTTCATCCCGATCAAGATGGGCCAGGCGCAGGCCAGGCGCACGCGGATGCAGCGTCCCGGCAGCGCGTTGGTGTAGGCCCAGCCGCCCGTCAAATGCCCCTCCGCCATCGCCAGATAGCGCGCGTAAAATGGGCGGAACTTTGGCTCGTTGCCTGGCTCCAGCAAATCGCCGGCGGCCAGTCCCGCCGCGGATAATTCCTTCGCAGGCAGGTAGCAACGCCCGTTTCGCAGGTCCACCGGCAGATCGCGCAGGATGTTCACCAGTTGCAGGCCCTTGCCGAACCGCACGCCGTTTGCGAGCAGCATTGCCTCGTCCACCGACGCGCCGGGAAACAAATGCGCGCGGCACATCTTCGTCCAAAATTCGCCCACGCAGCCCGCCACGCGATAGGTGTAGTCGTCCAGTTCCACGTCGTCCTTGAGCGCGACGATGTTTTCCGCCGACGCCCCCGCGAACCGGCGCAGGTCCAGTTCCTGTCCGCTGATGATGACGCGCAGCACCTCGCGGATGAGCTGGCGGTCGGGCGGCTCGAAACTCGCCAGCAGCGCGAGGGTTTCAACGCACCGTTCCAGCAACAGGCGTTCGGCGGGCCAGTCCTGGCGTTGCGCGAGCTGGCCGAAATCCGGCGGCGGCCCGGGATTGCCCATGATGCGCTCGCGCAAATCCTGCAACGCGTCCAGGCGTTGTTCGAGCGGGAGAACGGCGGTGTCCGCAATAGTGTCCGTCGTCCGCGCCAACAGATAGGCCAGCCCGATTTGCGGGCGGATTTTTGCCGGGAGCACCCGCAACGTCAGATAAAACGAGCGGGAGGTTTCCTTGAGCAAATCATTTAACGTATTTGGCATTTTTAGACAAAATCAACGAAATTTCAGCAAGGGACGAGGGACATTTTCACCACAAATACTTTTCTTCATATTCCACACCATGTTTTTGGAGAAATGCCACATATTCCTCTTGAAACGTTTTTGTCCGGTGATGTTCGTTTTGATTGGCAATATATTCCTTGACCGCATCGCAATTTGAAACGCTCACGGTAAACGCGCCATAACCAGGCTGCCACGCAAAATTTCTTACGCTGATAGTTTCGTGAATCCAACGCGACGACGTTTGTTTGACGTCTTGCACGAATGTCGCCAGCGGGTGTGTCGCGCGCAAGCCCGCCAGCAAATGAACGTGGTCAGCCGTACCGCCGATGGCCTCAGGGATTCCATCAGCGGCGCGAACCAAGCCACCAAGATATTCATGCAAACGTCCGCGCCAGTCATCCGCGATGAACGGGTGCCGGTCTTTCGTGCTGAACACGATGTGAAAATGCAGGCTTAAATGTGTTGATGGCATACACGGTTGCGTCGCGAAGCAAGATGCGCATCTCCATCAAATATGCACCGCGTTTGGTGTCGCGAAGCGACGCTGGAAATTAGCCAGACACGAAGTGTCTGGGTTTGACACGTAAATTTATTCGTCCTGAAAGGACGATGGAATTTCCAAAATGCGAACATCATTCAAATGCTTCCGCCGTCCTTTCAGGACGGGCTTTCATTTGTTTTGCCACCAGACACTCCGTGTCTGGCTAATTTCCGGTTGTGCCTTCGGCACGAATTTTCTGCGATGGTTCGTCAGCATTCGTTGCGTCCTACGCCTTGAGCGAGGTCTTCCACTTCTTCAATTGCTTCGCAACTTCTTTGGTTCCCGGCGCGCCAATCAAATTGCGCCGGGCCATCGCGTGCTTCAGGCTGAACACCGCCGGCGCGTCCTTGCCGAACGCCTTGTCCACGGATTGCAATTCCGCGAGCGTCAACTCGTTCAGCTTTTTGCCCAGCCGCTCGGCCAGCGCCACGACCGCGCCCACGGCGTGATGCGCCTGACGGAATGCCTTGCCCTTGCGCACGAGATAATCTGCCAGGTCCGTGGCCAGCAATGCCGGGTCGGCCGCCGCCGCGTGGCAGGCCTTCTCATTGACCGTGGTATTTTTGAGCATCGCCGCCATCAAGCGCGACGAGGTCAGCACCGCGTCCGCGCTGTCGAAGAGCCGTTCCTTGTCTTCCTGCAAATCGCGGTTGTAGGTCATGGGCAAACCCTTGAGCAAGGTCAGCAGCGCCACCAGATTGCCGATGACCCGGCCGGACTTGCCGCGCGTCAATTCCGCGATGTCCGGATTTTTCTTCTGCGGCATCAACGACGAACCGGTCGTGTAAGCGTCGGCGATCTTGATGAAATTAAACTCGCTGCTGGCCCAGAGAATCACGTCCTCCGCCAGCCGCGAAAGATGCACCGCGATCAACGCCGCCGCCGCGCAAAATTCCACGGCGAAATCGCGGTCGCTCACGGCGTCCATTGAATTTTGCGACACGCGCGGCCTGCCCTTGGTGTCCACAAAGCCGAGAAGTTTGGCGACGAGTTCACGATCCAACGGCAGGGTGGTGCCGGCAATCGCGCCGCTGCCGAGCGGGCAGACGTTCACACGTTCAAGGCAATCGGTGAGCCGCTGTTTGTCGCGTTCCAGCATTTCGACATAGGCGAGCAAATGATGCGCGAGATAAACCGGCTGCGCCCTTTGCAGGTGCGTGTAGCCGGGAATGATGACGTCGGCATTTCGCGCGCCAAGGTCGGTCAACACGCGTTGCAGGGAAAGCAACTCGCCGCCGAGTTCGGCGATTTCATCGCGCAGCCAGAGGCGGACGTCGAGCGACACCTGGTCGTTGCGAGAACGGCCGGTGTGCAGCTTCGCGCCGGCGGGCGTGCGCCGCGTCAGTTCGGCCTCGATGTTCATGTGGACATCTTCCATGGCCTGGTCCCATTCGAACTTGCCGGTCTTGATTTCGAGGCCGATGGCCTCCAGCCCCTTCACAATGGCCCGCCGTTCCTTCACGGTCAGCACGCCGATTTTCTGGAGCATGGTCGCATGGACCATGGAGCCGAGGATGTCATGCCGCCACAGCCGCCAGTCAAACGAGATGGACTCGGTGAACCGCGCGACGTCCGCGTCCGGCCCGCCCGCGAACCGTCCGCTGCGGGAAACTGGAGTATTCTTTTTCATGTTTTAGTTCATGCCGAATGTGCGCCGTTTTGCGGCGAAAGTCACGCGGGGAATCTCTTCATCTTAATCCTTTTTCCCATTTTTCAAAAAAAGAGGCGGACCGTTTTTCGCGGCCCGCCTCCGTTGAATCTGCAATTCCGTGCGCCCGTTATTCCGCCTTGGTTTCGTCCGCGGCGTCGAAGGCGTGTTGCAGGGCGACGAGGTCTTCGCCCGGTTTCAACGCGTCCAGCACGGCCTGCTCGGCCTTGAGCTGTTCGGTGGAATACGTGGCCGCCTTGATGGACAGGCCGATGCGGCGGTCCGACTTGTCGATCTTGATGACGCGCGCGGTCACTTCCTGGCCGACCTTGAGCACGTTCTTGATCTTGTCCACGCGGTCCTCGCTGACCTGCGAGATGTGGACCAGCCCGTCAATCTCGTGCTGCAAGCCGACGAACGCCCCGAAGCTCGCGAGCTTGGTCACGCTGCCCGTCACCATGTCGCCGACCTTGTAGAAGGTGTCAATATTGCTCCACGGATCAACGCTGAGCTGCTTGACGCCGACGGCGATGCGTTGGTTCGTCTTGTCCACTTCAAGCACGATGGCCTCAACCTCGTCGCCCTTCTTCAGGACTTCCGAGGGATGGTTGATCTTGCGTGTCCAGGAGATGTCCGAGACGTGAATCATGCCGTCCAAACCTTCCTCCAGTTCGATGAATGCGCCGTAGCTGGTGAGGTTGCGGATCTTGCCCTTGACGCGGGTGCCGGCCGGATATTTCTCCACGGCCTTGTCCCACGGATTGGCTTCGAGCTGGCGCACGCCGAGGGAGATTTTCTGCTCCTCGCGGTTGATACCGAGCACGATGGCCTCGAGTTCCTGGTCCTGCTTGAGGACGTCCGCCGGCTTGGCGATGCGTTTCGTCCACGAAAGTTCGGTGACATGCACCAAGCCTTCGACGCCCGGCTCCAGTTCCACAAACGCACCGTAGGGCACGAGGTTGACAACCTTGCCCTTGACCTTCTGACCGATGGGATACTTGGACTCGATGTTGTCCCAAGGATTGGCGAGCTTCTGCTTGAGGCCGAGGCTCACGCGTTCCTTCTCGCGGTTGATGTCCAGCACAACGACGTCGATGTCCTGGCCGACCTTCAAAATTTCCGAGGGATGCCCGATGCGGCCCCAGCTCATGTCGGTGATGTGCAACAGGCCGTCGATGCCGTTCAAGTCAATGAACGCGCCGAAATCAGTGATGTTCTTGACGGTGCCCTTGCGGATGTCGCCCGGGGTCATTTCACCCAGGAGCTTCGAGCGGCGTTCGGTGCGTTCCTGTTCGATCAACTCTCGGCGCGACAACACGATGTTCTGGCGCTCCTGGTTGATTTTGACGACCTTGAAATCGTAGGTGTTGCCGACGAACGTAGTCAGGTTCTTGATGGTGGTGACGTCGATCTGCGAAGCCGGCAGGAAGGCTTCCACGCCGATGTTGACGAGCAAACCGCCCTTGACGACGGCCTTGACCTTGCCGCTGATGGTGCCGCCTTCGTTGCAAATCGTCAGGATCTTGTCCCAGTTCTGCTTGAACTCGGCCTTTTCCTTCGAGAGCACGACCATGCCCTCCTTGTCTTCGAGCTTTTCAATCAGGACATTGATGACGTCGCCGACCTTGACGACCTTGATGTCCTCAAATTCGTTCGCGGGGATGACGCCCTCGCTTTTATAACCGATGTCCACGAGGACTTCCTTGGGGCGGACTTCAATGACGGTGCCTTTTACAATTTCGCCAGCCGCAAAGCGCATTGAGCTTTGCTTCATGGCTTCTTCCATGGTGAGCATAATGATCGAGTATGACTAATCTGCGGGAGGCTTGATTTCCCGCACGGGCGGGACTTCGAAGACTCCATTGCCTAACGGACCAGACGTTGCACGGCAACGGAGGTTGAGGGTTAGGTTATACGTTAACTGTTTTTTCTCAGCCTATGTCGAACCGCCGCAAACGGCGTTCGGGCAGCAGTTAAGGTATGGGATTGGGGGCTGGATGCAAGTCCTATTTGCGTGATTTTTGGCGGGGCTTCCGGTCGGGTTGGGTGAAAAAGGCTTGAAAAATGGCCGATAGCGTGGGATATATCCTCCGTGATTACGGCCAAAGCTGACAATCGCCGCCGGGTGCAAATCCCGAACATTAAAGCGGGACAGGTGTTTTCCATCGAAAACAACGGTGCGGGCGTGATTGTGCTGCATGAACTTAAGCCGGTGGAGGCGAAGCCAGTCAAGAGCCGGCTGGTGAAGGACAAGGACGGGTTCACGGTGCTGCAGAGCGACCAGCCGATTGACGAAGAAGCCTTGAAAATCGCCCTGTCCGAGTTTCCATGAGACACTTGCTGGACGTAAGCGTTTTGCTGGCGGCCATTACCGGGATTCATCCACAGCACGCAACCGTGCGCGCCTGGCTAAAAGAGAAGCAGATCGTCCTTTGTCCCATCGCCGAACTTGGCTTTCTCCGCATTAGCACCAATTCCCGGATACCGGGATTTGGCTTCGATATGAGCCAGGCTCGCGCCAGCCTCGAAAAATTTTCGAGGGAGCGTCGGGCTGAATGGATTTCAGACGATCTGCCCGCGTTGGACAGCCATCCCCGGGCATCCGCGCAGGTCACGGATCATTATCTGGCGGACTTGGCGGGCAAACACGGTCTTAAGCTCGCCACGTTGGATGAACAGCTCAAGCATCCGGCCGTGGAAGTCGTTCGCTAGAGGATTTATCCACACGGCACCCGGTGTTAACGGAAGAAACCGGAGGCGACAACCCCACAGCAGACCTGATACCTATTTCGCAGCCTCTCCAAAATCAATCGTCCTCACGAACTTGAGCGGCACATAAAAATCACCCTTGCCGGATGAGCCGTTTAATCCCTCGATGGTCTCCAGTTCCCGTTGCGGGATTTTCATTGTCGCCTCTGTGCCGTTTCTGGTCCGGACGGTGACTTCTTCGCCGGACAGGACCTCCGCCGTTTTGACGTTCTCAAATGGAATCGTCTGCAAGGTTTCGCCGCGCAGCAGCCTGAAATCGGTGTAATTGGTGCAAACGATGGCATACGCGGGACGCACGGGCAGTACTGTCGGGTCGGTGAGCGACTGGGCGAATACTTGATTGCGGCGCAACTGCGCAACCTGCAGCCGGGTGCCGTCCGTGAGCGTGAGCACCGCATCAAAGTTGCCGGCTCTGGGGTGCCCGTCCTGGTCGTAAACCATGAGGCGCTTGGCGGGTTCCGTGGGCTGGCCGGCCTGGGGAAATTCCAGCCGGTCAAGCCGGCCCAGGGGCAGCGCAAATGTTCCCAAATCCGAATTGCCCGCCAGCACCGCCTGCTCCAGTCCGCCGACCACCGTCGCCTCACCGTCCTTCGCCTGGTAATTCACGGTCCAGGTCGCGTTGCCCGACCGCACAATTTTGGAAATGGCCTGGAGCGGAATGGCCCATTCAATGCTGTCCGTGACCACGACAATCCGGCCTCGATATTCGGAGGCCTCAAAACCAAATCGCGAATCCGTGTTCGTGGCCGTCAAAGTCGATACTTGGGATTGGGTGTCGGTATTGTCCCAGATTTTGGCCGTGCGCTGATCGGTCGCAGAATCGGCCGCCCACGCGGAAGTGCTGACCGTAAAGAGGATGATGCCGAGCCGGAGGGAGTTCACGAGTTTGTCCATTACCGGCAATATAAATGGTATTCCACCCGCGTCCAGTGGCTTGAGCTTGGCCATCGTGGTAAATGACCCTTTATAACCATCGCCGGCTACAGTTGTTTTCGGGCCTGGTTGCGCCCGGCGGGAACTCAGTTGCTAACAT
>DATMLG010000577.1:0-2809 GCA_035570675.1 Verrucomicrobiia bacterium
GTGCCGGCGAGGGCGCGGCTGCCGAGGCAGGTGGTTTCGTAACGGGCGCCGTCGCCATCCGCGAAGCCGACGACTTCGAGGGCAAAGGGGAGGCGGGTTTTGTGCGCGTGAAGGTGCTCAACGCAGGCGAGGGCGATGAGAATGCCGAGGGAGCCGTCGAACTTGCCCGCGCCGCGGATGGTATCGAGGTGGGAGCCGAGAATAAAAGTTTTGGAATGATCACCGGAGCCGGGATAGCGGCCGACGACGTTGCCGATGGCATCTTCCGAGACAGTCATGCCCGTTTCGCTCATCCAGCAGCCGACCAGGTTGCTGGCCCGGCGCATGGCGAGGGAGCAAAAGGTGCGGGTCAGGCGGTCAGTATCCTCGCTGATTTGGGAGAGGGTTTCGACGCGTTGGAATACTTTGGCGGCAAGTTCACTGTTTGTCATAACAACGAGCGAAAAAGAGCAAATACCGGGCCAAAATCATCGGTGATACATCCATGCAAGTCGTTGCGGGCGGGAAGATTAAAGAAATGAAATGAACAGGGTGCAGGGAGGGTGCGGACGATAATTCGTGGTTCACTCCCGGCCAAGGGGGCGTTACTCTGGCGGCGTGACAATTTACGATCATCCGACTTTTCAGATGGCGTGCCAGCAATTCGACTCGGTCGCGGACCGGCTGGAGATCGGCGACGACGAGCGCGCGCGGTTGAAATATCCGAAGCGTTCGCTGACGGTGGCGCTGCCGATTCATCGCGACGACGGTTCGACCACGGTGTTCAGCGGCTACCGGGTGCAGCATCATTTGACGCTGGGACCGACCAAGGGCGGGTTGCGGTATCATCCGGACGTGCAACTGGGCGAGGTGGCGGCGCTGGCGATGTGGATGAGCTGGAAATGCGCGCTGACGGGTCTGCCGTACGGCGGGGCGAAGGGCGGGATCGCCTGCGACCCGGTGAAATTATCCATGGGCGAACTGGAACGGCTGACGCGGCGTTACACGCAGGAGATGATTCCGTTCATCGGCCCACAGGTGGATGTGATGGCGCCGGACGTGGGCACGAATGAACAAGTGATGGCGTGGATGATGGATTCATATTCGGTGCACATGGGTCACACGGTGCCGGGAATTGTGACGGGCAAACCGGTGCTGCTCGGAGGTTCGCTGGGACGGCGCGAGGCGACGGGCCGCGGCGTGGCGTACCTGGTGAACCGCGCGGCGGACACGATCGGGCTGGACCTTGGCAAGGCCACGGCGGTGGTGCAGGGTTATGGAAATGTGGGTTCAGTGGCGGCGCTGTCGCTGATTCGTTACGGGGTGAAAATCATTGCGGTGAGCGACGCGCTGGGCGCCGTGCACAACCCCAACGGCCTGGACATGTGGAAACTGAATGATTACTCGGCGAAAGCGAAGACAGTGGCGGGATTTCCGGAAGCGGAGCCGATTTCCAACGAGCAATTGCTGGTGACGCCTTGCGACATCCTGGTGCCGGCGGCACTGGAGCGGCAGATCACGGAGAAGAACATCGGCAAAATCAGATGCCGCATCCTGGCGGAGGCGGCGAACGGGCCAACGACGCCGGAGGCGGACGCGGTGCTGGAACAGCGGCCGGAGATTTTTGTGATCCCGGACGTATTGTGCAACGCGGGCGGGGTGGTGGTGTCGTATTTCGAGTGGGTGCAGGATTTGCAGAGCTTTTTCTGGAACGAGACGGAGGTGACGGACAAATTGTTCCGGATATTGGAGGGGGCTTTCATGCAGACGCTGAACCTGAGCCGGAAGCAGAAGTCGTCCATGCGCCAGGCGGCATTGTGCCTGGGCGTGAGCCGGGTGCGGGATGCGAAGAAACTGCGCGGGCTGTTTCCGTAGGAGAGTTTTCCGTCTCAAGGAAGAGGAGGAGTCTAAAGGCCAAAGTCCAGCACCCAAAGTTCAATTGCGAACCACGAAAGACACGAAACATAACGGATTCACAGCGCAGACCGCGCGATTTGCCTTGAGTTTTCAGGCGGCTTCGCATAAAGTGGTTTTCAGAAAGCCAGCGAAGTTTAAAGAGTTGAAACTCATCCTCCAATGGTTTGTTGCCGATTCGTCCCCCTGGATCATGTGCCACAAATAAGTCATTACTCATCTCCGGCCCCTTCGAATGGTCCAGGCCCGTGAAGCGTCGGGGTGGACAAGGTCAGAAGTCGAAAAACATGCATGAAAACGAAACTGCTTGCCGCGCTCGGATTTTTTGCCGCTGCTGGTCTGGTTGTGTCCCAAACCATCCCACAGGCGCAAACATGCGCCATCAACACCAGCTCCACCTTTCAAACCATGGACGGCTTCGGCGCGAGCAGCGCATTCGCAGATCCCGTTCCGATGACCAGCGCCCAGGCCGCCACCTTGTTTGGAAGGAATAACGGACAGATCGGGCTTTCGCTGTGGCGCATCCGTATTGACCCAAGCGAGAACTGGTCGACCGAGACCACCAATGCCGCATTTGCCCATCAATGGGGGGCCAAGGTGCTGGGCACGCCCTGGACGCCGCCGGCCTCCATGAAAAGCAACACCAACACCATTGGCGGGACGCTGAAGACCAACCAATACGCGGCCTATGCGTCCTACCTCAACTTGGCGGCGAACAGCATCGGGCTGGATTACGTTTCCATGCAGAACGAGCCGGACGCGAATGTTAACTACGAATCCTGTTTCTGGACGGGCACGACCATGAAAAATTGGTGTGCCACCAATGCCCCGGCGGTTGGAAGACCGATCGTGATGCCGGAATCGGAGAGTTTCGATTACTCTTTTTCCGATCCCACCCTCGACAACAGCACGGCCG
>DATMLG010000578.1:0-16256 GCA_035570675.1 Verrucomicrobiia bacterium
ATTGGTGCAGGTGCCGAAGAACGGCCCGCTCGAAACCACGGAACGGTCCGCCGGTTTCAAGGACTGGCCGTAGGCGTAAATCACATACCGCGGCTGGCCCACGCGCAGCAGGGACATGATTTGCTGCGGCAACCGCTCGTAGGCCGCGTCGTTCAGCACCGACGCGCTGTTCGGATCGGCAATGTTCAGGAACGGCGACGCCACGCTCAAGGCCGGCGCGGAAAGAATGTCCCCCACACGGGTGAAGACACCGCCGGGACGGTTGGTGACAATGCCTCCCGGAAGCACGGTGAATCTCCGCGCGTTTTGGATGCTGGCGAAGATGGTGTTCACCGCGCCGTTCGCGGCGTTCGGGTCAATGAGCATGTTCGTCAGGTTGACGGGAGAGGGGGCGTTGGACAACACCGTGACGCCGTCAAGGACCGCCGCCCAGGATGCGTAATTCGGCTGGTTGACGGACAACTGGCCGCGCGTGGCGTTGTCGTTGGGCGCGGTCGTGAACAGGTCAAAAATTCCCCAATCATTGATCGGCTGCGAGAAGGTCGAGTCAGGCGTCAGGTTCGCCGGGTTGGGACCCGGGAAGAAACCTGCGTTGCCCGTCCATTTTTGCCACAAGCCCGCGTCCACCGGCGACGATTTCATATAGACGGTCTGCCAGGGCGTGCCGCGATGCACCCGGCCCAGCCAGCCGATGTTGGGAATTTTGTATTCCGGAAACTGCCAGTCGTCCGACTTCGTCACCAGCGGATCCTTCAACGCCATGTTGGTGTTGTAGTCAGGGTTCCCGCCATTGAGCGAACCGCCCCACGGCATGTATCGCTGGTTGATCTGTCCCAGATTGGTGAGGATGAGGTTGTCGTACACCCAATTGGTCTGCGGGCCGGTGGCGGAATCAATCAAATCAGTCAGATCAGGCAGAGTATAATGGACCAGCGGATCGTTCGCCTGCCAGGTGTAATACACGCAAACCGTGCGCGTGGGTGTGTAAGGAACCTGCATTGATGTGCCACCGTTTGTGCCATTGAAAAAGCCGTTGAACTGGGAGACCGCAGTTTGGACGCTGTTATTGAAACCGGGCGCCAGCGCGTTCTGCCAATCTGCCAGGGTAACTGGGCTGTATCCGGCAATGGTATTGGGTGGAACTTGTTGGGAGATGGATATCTGGTTTTCCATGCCTATGATGCTGTTATTGGGGGCGCCCGAGCCCATGCGATTGGTGACCCACGGTCCACCGTGGCCCCAATTGTCAGCAACAGATCCGTGTAGCTCACCATAGCCGGTCAAATCCCGTTGGCCACCCATCCCGTCCAACTGCACGTAATCAATCACTCGACCGGTGAGATGGTCCACCATCACAAACCGCAAACGGTTGGTCAGGTTCAAACCTAATCGCGGCAAAGGATAGCCGGTCGTGGTTTCGAACTGAGCATCCAATGGATTCGCAACGTATATGAACGTGCCTGTATTAATTGAGTTCGTGCTGTAAATATCTCCCGGCAGAAAATTGGTGGACGCCAAGAGCGGGATGCGGAAAGAGTTGGAGATGTTTGAGGACATATTGAATCCTATGCCGGCCCAAGTGTTCGATGGCACCGCTATCCGGTTGTTGGCGATAAAATTCACGGAATAAGCGGCGGCTGGCGTAATAACGCCGTTTTCATTCGTCAGCGTCATGTTGAGAGTGTCGTTCGCCGCAACATCCACCGCGCGGATGTAGGGCAACGCGTAAGAATTCCAGGCTTCGGCCACTAACGCATTGGATACGCTCAACACATACTGGACATTGGTGTGCCAGGTGGTCCTCGTAGCTGCCGCACTTGGTTTGGTTATCTCCAGCTTGCGGGTGAGCTGCGTAAAGCTTTCCAGCGAAATCTGGTTGAAGTTGGGGAGACCCTTCTTCGCGCCAACCACCCAGGGAACGCCATAGACATTGAAATTATTACTGCCGTTGTTGATGGCCTGCCGAATCAGCGCCAGTTCGGAAGGCACCAGGAGGGAATACGCCGGAAAATTGTAATCGGCCGTATTGGTGTCTGTGTTGGTCACCTCCAGGTAGCCCCTAACCCAGACGTTTGTATTGTCTGAGCCAAAGATGGGACGAAACACCGAGGGATAATCGAAGTCGTTCGGATTGATTATCGGCTTGGGATTGGCGGCGTCGTAAATGTTGGCCGCCAGTTGCAGCATCCGGTGGACGGAGGGCGTGTAATAGTTGACAGGGTAAACAGGGATGAACCCGGTCCAAAGATTGGTGGGAATGCCGAAGCGGTTCCCGGGAATTGGTACGATGGAATTGGTCTGTGTTCCCAAAAGCAGGTTCGCGGCATTCGTGAAAAACACCAGCGGGCCGCTGACAAAATTCCCGGAGCCGCGGGGAAACTCCATCAACCCGTTTGTCCAGGGAATAAAATTGGTCGCGGCGTATCCACCGATATTGATGTAATTCAAATTCAGCTTGGTGTCGGGTTCGGGCGCGGATTCCATGCCCATTTGCGCCAGCATCCGGTAATACGTATAGCGGTTGAAATTGGTGTCGGGAAAGGTGTTGGGCAGGGCCGGGATCGGAAATCCCTGGCCGGCGGCGGCCAAGCGGTTATAGAAGCCGGGGTTTGGTGGATTAATAACCGGGGAATTGGGAGCGTTGAAAAAGTCCTGCGTGGTGAACAAATTATTCACGTTGCCCGCACCGCTCCAAGGAGACGCGGACCCGCTGTTGAGCGGCGGCAGCGGCAGAAAAATGCCCGTCATTAACGGACCTGCGGCGTAGCCGTCAATGTTTTCATTGGCGAAGACATTGGGCGTCAACGGATACAAATTGGCGAACGAAGGCAAATTGAAGAAGTACGACCCGTTGTATCGGTACTGCATAATGCTCGCGGCGTCAGAAAATGCCGAGCCAAGGCTTGTATCGCTAATAATCGGGTCAAATCCAGAATAGTTGTTTCCGGAGAGCCCGTTGCCATAGACCCAGTAATTTGGATTCAACCCGTTCAGGAAGCCCGCCAGGTTGATTTCCCACGAGCCGACACCCTCGTTGCGCATAAATCCATCGAGGTTGTAAGCAATCTGCTTGGCCTGGTTATGAATGTAATTCACGTCGAGCGAATTGCCGATGGGCTGCGCGAAAAAGGCATAGCGGGCGGTGAAGTAATTGCTGCGGGAATGCGGCTGGTCCGGATGCTCCAGCACGCCAATCCATTCCGGATCACCGGCGGTAATTGGCTCAATCTGGTTGAACTGGTTGGTGACCACCAGCGGCTGGCCGTTGACCGTGGCAGGGTCATAAAGGCCGTTGCGATTCAGGTCGAGGTAGAACCGGAAGTCCGGGGCGAAATTGCGATTGGCGTTGGTGGCGATGACCACCGGCGGACGCGGCAGCACCAGCAGATTGTTCAGCATTTGAAGGTATTCGTTCGCGCTTAACGGGTTGCCGCTGTTGTCCACGAAATAATTCACGTTCGCCGGACTCGCGGCGGCACCGTTCGTGAAGACCGGGCTCTGGTAATTCTGGGAAACCATGGGGCCGAAATCAAAACCCTCGTTATTTGCCAGCATCGTGGCGATGGCGCGGGCCTCCGCCTGTTGCACGGCGTCCGCGGCGGCCTGCTTGGCAATGACCTGCTGCGTGACGCTGGTGACCGATTCCTTGGCGTGGTTGCTGATGACCAGAAAGGCGACGGCCATGAAGGTGATGACCGAAAGCAAAATCAGCGTGATGACCAGCGCAACGCCGCGTTCACGGGGAGTGGATGGGAAACTGGCTTTCATCATGGATAAGCGGCGGAATCCACCGCGGGAATGGTGATGCGCTGCCGGAAAATATGCACCTGCCCGGCGTGGCTGGTAAGAAATTGCATATATGCCGTGGGCGAGTTTGTCAGGGCCTGGAGCCGGGCCAGCGTCGGCGATTCCATGATGCCCAGTTCCACCTCGACATACGCCGGCACGGCGATGTTGCAGAACACGTAATCATAATCGCCGGTGGACTGGAGAGAATAGCCGATGTTTGTGGTGAGATACGAGGGTCCCGGCGGCAAGGGCACGATGCCGGAATTCAGGAAATTCGAATTCACGTTGCCAATGAACCCGCCGTTGAATGGCGTGAACGCGGTTGGAATCAAAAGCCCGTTCGTGTCGTAGGCGCGGATGCGGAAATCCACCACGCCGTCCACGACCCGGCTGAATGAAGGCGGCGGCAAGGGAGGCTCGGTGAAGAAATTGGCGAAGGTAAAACCGGATGTAACCAGATTTGAAACGGCGACGTTGTTGGTGCTGTAACGGTAGAGGGTGCCGACGCCGGCGGAGGCGTCCGAGGCGAGCAGGCGATAGCCGATGGCGTTCCATTGTTGGTTGTAACGGGTCACAAAAAAAAGCCTTTCCATCGAGAAGTTGGTGCTGTCGGTGGAAGTCATGTTCCACGGCACATTCGTGGCAAAGGCAGGCGAGATGTCCGCGTAAAAATTCACGGCGTTCAGGTAGTTACCGGCCGGAGGGTAAGCGTTCGGGTAGGTGGAATAGGACGTGGGAACCATTTGTTCGAGATCGCGCGTGATGAGGTCCATGGCCGTGCGTCCGGCGTCCTGGTAATCCACATTGCCGAGGCCGACGGTGAAGGCCTTGCGCGTCTGGTTGAACATGGCGGTCAGCCCGAGAATGATAACGACCAGCAACGTGACGGTGACCAGGATCTCAATGAGCGAAAGACCGCTCAGGCGGTGAATGGTTGAGGGTTGAGGGTTGAGGGTTGTCAAGCCCGCCCCCGCCCCGCCTTGTAATGTCCGGCCGGCGTTCATGGTGTATTGGCCGTGTAAGTCGCGGGCTGCATGTAATAAAACGTCAGGGTGCGAGTGCCAAAAGCATCGGTCTTGTTGATGGCCGCGGGCGATCCCGCGACGCTGCTGCGGAAAACCTGTTTGCCGCCGCCAAGCTGGCCGTTGCCCAACACGGGCCAGCGGAAGGTGAGCCGGATGTCGTACAAGTTCGCCTGAAGATGTTGTGCAAAAGCTTCAGCATTGGTCGTTGAATTCGTGAAAGCGGTGGCCGCAGGCGCGGTGAGATTCAACCAGTTCCCGCCGCCGCCCGCGTAGGCATACTCCGCCGAGGGAACGATCTCGACGGTCACCAGGTACTGGAAGGCAAAATCCCGGGAGGCCTGGCTGAGGCCCTGATCCACCGCCGGCGCGTTGATGGCGCGAAAGACCGCCGTCACGGAATTGCTCCAAAAACCGGCAAAACCGGGGAGTGGCGAAGCATTTGCGATGGGAATGTATTTTGGCGTGCTCAACATCCCCACGATGGTGGCGCCATTGGTCAGCACGACCCCGGGAAAGTTGGAATTCGTGGGCGTAAACACATATACCACCGGCCAGGAGGGGCCGCTGCTGGTACGAGCCACCTGGCTGTTCGTGAGGAATACGATGTAATTGGTGAGGTTGTCCTGGCCGAGCGAGCCGCTGCGGATGACGTCCATGAGATACGCCGCGTCCAGATTGATGACGGTCTGCTCGCGATTGTCCTTCTGGACGGACATGCCCATCGGCAGCACGCCGATGATGGCAACGAGGGCGAAGCCGATGATGGCCAGCGAAATCGCAATCTCCACCATGGTGAAAGCGCGATTCAAATGCGGAGTGCGGAGTGCGGAGTGCGGAATGTGGGAGTGCAATTTCATTGGATCTGAGCCTGTAAAATCTTGGCGCGGCCGGTGAGCGAGTTGATGTAAACGACATTGGAGGCGCTGCCAATCGAATTGCCCGTGGGATTTTCCTGAACGTCGGCGGCGAGGGTGGTTGGATCAAAAAAGATGCTGCCGCGCGCAAGGGGGATATATTCGTCCTGAAAACGGGGCGCGAAGGGATAAACAAGCTGCCCCTGGTAGTTGAACACGAGGCAGGGCAGCGCCAGGTTCGGAGGGTAGTTCGTGGCCATCGGAAAGGGCAGGCCGCTCGCGGCGTAAAAGGGACTGCCGGGCTGCGGGGGAAAGGTCAAGGTGCCAAATTTGTTGGTGGCGATGAAAACCCCGCTGGGCAGGGAGCGCCAGCCGGTGAGATATTTGGGTATGGAAACACCCGGCTGGTCGCCAAGCTGGCGCAACGAGAGGAGCGCGTAGGTGGTGTACTGGCCGGTGTACAAATTCGTGTATTGCTTGTAGAGAGCCTGGTTGGCCGGCGACGGTGTGTTCGCAACAAAGGCGACGGCCGGCGGAACAAAAACCACATAGACGGTGGTGTGATCACCGATGGCGCGCTGCCGGGCGTAGGCGAGGTCGTCCAGGAACTGGCGGTTGGCGGCGGTCATGGCGTTGGACC
The DNA here is from genome assembly GCA_035570675.1 of Verrucomicrobiia bacterium. Taxonomy (GTDB): domain Bacteria; phylum Verrucomicrobiota; class Verrucomicrobiia; order Limisphaerales; family Pedosphaeraceae; genus DATMLG01. The sequence continues at coordinate 6,309 of DATMLG010000578.1, forward strand.
GGGTCATGCCGCGCATGGCGGGCAAACCAATCGCCGCGAGAATGCCGATGATGGAGATGACCACCAGCAGTTCAATGAGCGTGAAAGCGCGATTTAAACGCGGAGTGCGGAGCGCGGAGCGCGGAGTGCCGGGCGTGGGATCCGGGAATTCCGAATTCCGAATTCCGAATTCCGAATTCAAATGGTGCGGGCGGAAATTCATGACGACGGGCTGCTGTTACTGCCAGTTCAGCAGATTGTCCTTGTTCACGCCGGAAATGGCATTCACCGTCGGGCTGGCCTGCCCGTCCCGCCCCAATGACCAGATCATCACGGTGACCGGCACTTCATAATCATCGCTGAGGCCGCTTGGATCAATCGCGTTGTTCAGTCCAACCCAGCCCAGCGGACTGCCGGCGGACTTTTGCGAAACCACGTGGTTGCGATAGAAAGCGTCGCGGCTGCGGCTGTCGCCGTTCATGTCCAGCGTGATGATATAAGGGTCGCCCCAGGGATCACGATAGACGTCGTCGTTTCCGACGCCGGTGTTGTTGACAGCAGGATGGCCCTCAAAGAATTTCGTCTGCTGAGGATTCTTGGCGTGACCCGCGTTGACAATTTGGCTGCCGTCCGGTGAATTGGTCTGGTCCATGAGAATGGCCATGACCTCGGAGTTGTTGGCCTGGTAACTGGAGGACTGGCCGGTGTTGACAATCAAAGGCAGCCCGCCGGCTGAGTTGGCGTAAGGATTTGAGGTGGGCATGGGAGTGGCGCCCCCAGTAATCACGGTGCCGAAGGTGAAATCGGGACAGCCGCCCACGCCGGTTCCCGACAAGGAGGTGACTGCCTTGGTCGAGGCCGGAAAGCGGCCGTATTGCTGTTCGTATTGATTGATGCCGGCGGAGAGCCCGTTCATCTCCGTGAGCGCCCGTTTTTTATAGGCGGCGTACTTCGCCGCGCTCAGGGCGGGCAGCAGCAGCCCGGCGAGAATGCCGATGATGGCGATGACGACGAGCAGTTCAATGAGCGTGAACCCGGCCGGACGGCGGGACGAACGAACAAGCGATGTTTTCATAGGATTGGATTCGGAAAATGAGCGGCGGCCGGAGTTGTGCAACGGGGCGCATGATTGCCGGGCGCGCCGGAGCGTGAGGCGCGGCTGCCAGGCGAGGTCAAACCAGTTCACCGGCAGGAGGCGCGCGTCGGTGGTCGATGGAGCAGGAGGCGTCATGGCGTCATTGAGGTTGCGGAGTCTGGCTCCAGTTGCTGATGCGGTTGGTCTTGCCGCTGTAATAGACGTCCATCCAGAGGTCGTAGGAACCGGGATTGTTCGTGGGATTGCTGGAATTATAAAACCAGGGGCTGATGGTGCTGCCGTTCGTGGTTGCAAACTGGACGGGCCCCTGCACCACCACACCGAGAATGGTGTAGGCCACGCCATTGGTGATGAGATGCCCGGTGCGCGCCGACTTGCCGGTGGCCCCGAAAAAATTCTGGACCTGCGAAGGATCGGCCGAGGCGTTGACAAAACCCGTGACCCCCGTGCCGTAAACAGTAAAGAAGTCGCTGGGCGCCCTCATTGCGTTAAATGTGTCACCGGTCGTCGCTGAATAATAACTGGCGGGAACGGGAGGGCTGGAGTTGTACACGGTGATGGTCGTGCCGGTGAGTTCATAGAACAGGGGCGACATCGAGTAGTTGTTCGGGTTGTCCTGGGGGTAAAATCCCTTGGCGGCCTTGTAGGACCCAATCGCGCTGACGAGCGTGGCGAGTTCGGTTTCGACGCGCGAGCGCCGGGCCTTGCTCATGGCGTAGCCGGCGGTGGCAAGAATCAAGGCCGAGAGGACGGCGATGATGCTGATGACCACGAGAATCTCGATGAGCGTAAAAGCGGGAACGAATTTCTGATTTCGAACTTGGAGTTGGTTTCTCATGAGGTGACGGCGGTCAGCGTTCGCGCAATTCTATTTCCATGCGTTCGCTGAGCCATTGTTTGATCATGCTCTGGTAATTCAGGAAGCGCGAGCGCGCGAGGCGCTTGATGCGGGAGAGCATGCGGGGATCGATGCGCAGGCTGATGGTGACGGATTCGGCGCCTTCGCTGGAACTGGTGACGGCGGTCTCCATGAGGCGGAGGTCCGGGCGGTTCTCGGCCCAAAAATCTGCCTCGGCGCTTTCGCTGTCGAAGATCGGCACTTCTTCCCAAGCGGCGATGGTGTTCATGTCAAAATTATTCCGTGTTCAAGGTTCGCAAATGGAGCGGAGCGTCATTGCGATTGCGCAAGGGCCTGCTCCAGTTTCCGCTGATAGAAGACGCGCTCCTCGGGTTCCATGATGCGCGCATGAATGACACGCGCCTGTTTGCCGTTGGTGCGGTAAACGCTGAAAACACCCACGCCGCCGGCGGACATGCCGAGGTTGAAATACCTCGACTGCACCGCAAATCGCGGTGTGTCAGGCAGCAAACGGACTGCAAAGGGGTCTTCAAACGATTCCTCTATCTGTTGTTGCGTCAAAGAACCATCTAAATTGAAGGACGGGTTGTTCCAATCAAACTCCATAATTGAGTTTTATTGTAAATCAAACGCCCATGCAATGTGTATACATTGTATTTACATTACTGCTGGAAACATGTCAACAGGGAAAAATGCCCGAATTGGCGCATTTGCCTGGATGAGACAAAATGGCACGCAAACCGCCGGTGGCGGAGCCGCGCGTCATTTTTCATCACCACCGCCGCCCTTGTCACCACCGATGCCGCTCATGAGCGCAATCAGGGGAAGAAACATGGCAATGACGATGCTGCCGACGACAATGGCCAGGAACACGATCATGATCGGCTCCAGGAGCGAGGTCATGGCGGAAACGGCGTTGTCCACTTCGTCGTCGTAGTTATCCGCAATTTTCAACAACATTTCCGGGAGGGCGCCGGTTTGTTCACCGACGTCCACCATGCTGATGACCATCGGCGGAAACACATTGGAGGCCTCGAGCGGGGCGGTGATGGTTTCGCCTTCCTTGACGCTGTCATGGACGGCGGACACGGCGTTGGCGATAATGACATTGCCGGCGGTCTCCTTGACGATGTTCAGCGCCTGGAGGATGGGAACGCCGCTGCTGACGAGTGTGCCGAGCGTGCGCGTGAAGCGGCCGATGGCGACCTTGCTGACGACCGGGCCGAGCACGGGCACCTTGAGCTTGAATTTGTCCCACAACCGGCGGCCGACCCGGGTGCGAATGGTCCACATGAAGATGCCGACCGCGACCGCGACCCCGGCAAGGGTGTAGAGGATGTTGTTCTTGATCAATTCCGAAATGCCGAGAACGAGGCGGGTGAAGGCGGGCAACTGCGAGCCTTCGAGGAGATTGGAAAACACCTCCTTGAATTTCGGAATGACGAACACCATCAGGACGCCCATGATGATGACGGCAACGGTCATGACGGCGAGGGGATAAAACATGGCGGCGATGACCTTGCCCTTGATTTTTTGCGCCTTCTCCATGAATTCGGAGAGGCGGTTGAGCACGACTTCCAGCACGCCGCCCAGTTCACCCGCCTTGACCATGTTCACGAACAGGCGGTTGAAGACCTTGGGATGCTGCGCCAGGCCCTCGGAGAAAGTGCTGCCACCCTCGATGGACAGCGCGAGCTCGCCGATGATGCCCTTCAATGTGGCGTTTCGTTCCTGTTTTTCGAGCACGCGCAGGCCGCGCAGCAGGGGCAGGCCGGCATCCACCAGCGTGGCGAGCTGGCGCGTGAAGGTGGTGAGCACCTTGTTCTTCACGCGGCCGGAGAGGCCGGGAATCTTGATGTTGAGATTGATGCTGCCTTTTTTGGCACCCTTGGCGCCCTTGGCGCCGGCCTTGGGCTTGGCGGCGCCCTTGACCTTCTTGTCGGCCTTTTCCTTGTCCACCTCGACGATCTTGGTGGGGAAGAACCCCATTTCCTTCACGCGGGTGATGGCCTCGTTCTGGGTGGCAACGTCCAGGGTGCCCTTGGTCTCCCGGCCACGCGAATCCATGGCGACGTAACTGTATTTCGGCATAGGTACCTCTTCTCTCTAAGTGTATTTGACTACTTCTTCGATGGTGGTGTCGCCGTCGAATATACCGCGCAGGCCGTCCTCGCGCAAGGTGACCATGCCCAGTTCCACGGCTTTCTGGCGCAGGACCACGGTGGGAGCGCGCTCGTTGATGAGCGTGCGGATGGCTTCACTGACGACGAGCAATTCATAGATGCCCTTGCGGCCCTTGTATCCGGTGTCATTGCACGTGGAACAGCCGCGGCCATAATAGAACACCTTGTCGCCAAGGTCATGCGGCGAGAGGTTGAGGAGGGCGAGCTGGCTTTCGGTCGGTTCAAAGGGCGTGCGGCAGGTTTTGCAAATCGTCCGCACGAGGCGCTGACCGAGCACTCCCATGAGCGTCGAGGAAATCAGGAATGGTTCCACGCCCATGTCCACGAGACGGGTGACGGCGCCCGGGGCGTCGTTGGTGTGGAGCGTGCTCAGCACCAGGTGACCGGTGAGCGAGGCCTGGATGGAAATCTGGGCGGTTTCCAGGTCGCGCATTTCCCCGATCATGATGACATCCGGGTCCTGGCGCAGAAAGGACCGCAGGGACTTGCTGAAGGTCAGGCCGATGGACTCGTTGATGGCGACCTGCATGATGCCTTCCATGTCGTATTCCACCGGGTCTTCGGCGGTGAGCAGCTTGGAATCGATGGTATTGACGCGGCGCAAGCAGGAGTAGAGCGTGGTGGTCTTGCCGCAGCCAGTGGGGCCGGTCACGATGAAGATGCCGTTGGGCCGCTGGATGGCCTCGGTGACATATTCATAGAGGTATTTGGGAAAACCGAGGGATTCGATGTCCAGGTTGACGGCAGAACGATCGAGCACGCGCAGCACGACCGATTCACCAAATTGCGTGGGCAGCGTGGAGACGCGCAAATCAATGGTCCGGTTTCCGATGGGCATGGTGATGCGCCCGTCCTGCGGCAGGCGGCGTTCGGAAATGTTCAGGTTCGCCATGACCTTGATGCGCGAGACGACCGGGATGGCGAGGTGCTTGGGCGGCGGGGCCATTTCGTAAAGGGCACCATCCACGCGATAACGAATTTTGAACTCGTCCTCGAACGGCTCGAAATGGATGTCGCTCGCGCGATCCTGCACGGCCTGAAACAGCACGAGCTGCACAAACCGGACAATGGGCGCGGACTCGGCCAGGTCGGCTTGCGCCTTGGCGTCATCGATGGCCGCGTTCGCTTCGCGGGCCATGTCCTCATCCGAGCCAAGGTCCTTCAGGATGTCGGAAAAGCTCTCGCCGTCATCGACATAATTTTTCTCGATGAGCTTCTGGATCTGCACGGGATCGGCCACGACGACCTGCACGTCCTTCTTGATGGCAAAGCGCAGTTCATCGGCGGTGGCGGGATTCAACGGGTCCACGAAGGCGACCTGGACGGTGTTGCCGTACTGGGCGACGGGCATGCATTGATACATGCGGGCCATGGGACCGGGGACGGTATGGAGGAGTTCGGGCGGGAAATCCTGGTTGCCGAGCGTGACGACTTCCGTGCCCAGATTTTCCGCCTCAATTTGCAGGAGGGAATCGAGGTCGAGAATGCCGAAGTCCTGGATGATCTGGATGGCGGTCTTGTTGCCGCGGGTGATCTCGGCGGAAACTTCCTCGTATTGCAGGTCGTCGATGAGGCCGCGTTCCTTGAGGATTTCGAGGAGCGGATTGGATGCTGGTTCGGACATGGGTCGTGCTCCTTATTTCTCGTTTTTTGAACTCATGGCCTGGGCGAGTTCAAGTTCCTGCAATTTCGCCTGGATGGTGATGGGGTCCTGGGCCTTGGTGACGACTTCCTCCCGGGCGATCAGCCCGGCCATGTATTTTTCAATCAGGAAGCTGTCGAGCGTGACCATGCCGTACTTGGCGCCGGTCTGGATGTCGGAGTTGAGACGGAAGGTCTTGTTGTCGCGGATGAGCGCGGCGATGGAGGGGGTGTTGATCATGATCTCAAAGACGGCGACGCGGCCGGGCTTGTCAATGCGCGGAATGAGCAGCTGCGAAATGACGGCCTGCATGACGGTGGAAAGCTGGATGCGGATTTGCTCCTGCTGGTTGGTCGGGAAGGCGTTGACGATACGGTCAATGGTCTTCGCGGCGCCGGTGGTGTGCAGGGTGCCGAAGACCAAATGCCCGGTTTCCGCCGCGGTGATGGCGGCGTCAATGGTTTCCAGGTCGCGCATTTCGCCGACGAGAATGATATCCGGATCCTGGCGCAGCACGCGGCGGAGCGCCTCGGCAAAACTCGGCACGTCCACGCCGATCTCGCGCTGGGTGACAATGGCCTTCTTGTGCTTGTGATAAAACTCGATGGGGTCCTCGATGGTGACGATGTGGGCCTCCTCGCGTTCCTCGTTGATGACGTTGATCATGGAGGCGAGGGTGGTGCTTTTGCCCGAACCGGTGGGGCCGGTGACGAGGACGAGGCCACGCGGCTTGTAAAGAAGCTCACGGACGGAGGGCGGCAGGCCGATGTCCTCCAGCAGCAAAAGTTTGGTGGGAATCTGGCGGGCGACGATGCCGAAATTTCCCTTTTCCTTGAAGACGCTGACACGGAAGCGCGCCAGTTCACCGAAGGCGAAGCCGAAGTCCGCGCCGCCGCGTTCGCGCACGTGCTGGATGTGGTCCTCGGAGGTGATGCTGCGCATCAGTTCCTCGGTGTCCTCGGGCGTGAGGGCCGGGCCCTCGACGCGATGAAGGATGCCGTGGACGCGGATGACGGGCGGCACGCCGACGCGGATGTGCAGATCGGAAGAACCCTCGGAAACCACAAGCTGCAGCAGATCGGACATTGAATACGACATAAATAGTGTTCGCTAAAAATGCTAGTCCACGTCACCCACGGTGGCGCGAATGACCTCCTCGGCGGTGGTCAGGCCGGCCAGGACCTTGCGCACGCCGTCTTCGCGCAGGGTGCGCATGCCCATTTCGCGCGCGCGGTTGCGGAGGACCGACGAGGAAACGCGGTCATAAATCAATTTGCGGGCCTCGTCATCAATGACAAAAATCTCGAAGACGCCGAAGCGTCCGCGGTGGCCGGTGCCGTTGCACTCGTTGCAGCCCTTGCCCTTCATGAAACTGGCGCCGGCGGCGATGGCCGCAGGATCAATGCTAAGGGCGCGGAGTTCGGCGTCGGTCGGCGTATAGGGGGCGGCGCAGCGCCGGCAGATTTTGCGGACGAGCCGCTGGGCCATGAGCGCGCGGGTGGAGGAGGCGACCAGAAAGGGCTTGACGCCAATGTCAATCAAACGGGTGACGGCGCTGGGGGCGTCATTGGTGTGGAGCGTGGAAAAGACAAGATGGCCGGTGAGCGATGCATTGATGGCGATGGTCGCGGTTTCAAGGTCGCGAATTTCCCCCAGCATGATGACGTTGGGCGCCTGGCGGAGAATGGCGCGCAGGGCCATGGAGAAGGAAAGGCCGACGGTTTCATTGACCTGGACCTGGTTGATGCCGGCGAGCTGATATTCCACCGGGTCTTCGACGGTGATGATTTTGCGGTCGGGCCGGTTGATGAAATGGAGGCACGAATAAAGCGTGGTGGTCTTGCCGGAACCGGTGGGGCCGGTGACAAGCAGGATGCCGTCGGGCATGGCGATGAGCTTCTCGAAGGTCTGCTGGTCGTCGGTGAAGAAGCCGAGTTCGGGCAGACCGAGGCGCAGGCCTTCCTTGTCCAAAATACGCATGACGATGCTTTCGCCATGGTTCGTGGGCAGGCAGGAGACGCGCAAATCGATGAACTTGGCCCCGACCTTGGTCTGGATGCGGCCGTCCTGCGGAATGCGGTGTTCCGCGATGGACATGTTGGACTGGATCTTCAACCGGGCGATGATGGCGGCCTGCAAACGCTTGGGCGGACTTTTCATTTCCTGAAGCACACCGTCAATCCGGTAGCGGACGCGGAACATTTTCGAGAGCGGCTCCAGGTGAATGTCCGACGCGCGGAGTTTGAAAGCCTCGACGATGAGCTGGTTGACAAGTTTGATGACGGGGGCGTCGGCATCGATGGCCTCGATCTCGGCGTCCCGGCCAATCACGACCTCCGACTCGGTCAACTCCTGGATGGTCGCCTGCATCGCGGCGTTGTCGGAGCCGGCGCGGCCGCCGTAATATTTGTTGAGGGCGGCTTCGACGTCCTGTTCGCTGGCGACCTTCAATTCGATGTCGGCGCGGAGCAGATGGTGGAGGGTGTCAATCGTGTCGAGGTCCGACGGATCGCTGAGGGCGACGGTGATGGAGTTGCCGACCTTGGAAACGGGAATGACGCGGTATTTTTTGGCGATGTCGCGGCGGATGAGGGAAATGACATCATCGGGCAGCGCGACTCCGGCAAGGTTGATGACCTCGGCGCCGAAATGGGCGGCCTTGGCCTGGGCGACATCCATCGGGCGGATGATCTTGTTGGCGAGGAACAGGTCCACGACGCCCACACCGGAGGTGGCCGCCTCGGCACGGGCCGCCTCGACCTGTTGGGCGGTCACGAACCCGAGATCCGTCAAAATATCTACCAAATAATCGTCTTTTTCAGCCACGCTCGCCTTTCAACTTCAAAACTCGACTCTGGGCGTCGTCACACAGTAACGACACGCTTATTAATGTCAAACGCGGAGACACCAGCCGCGTAAAAAATCACTTATCGGGGGGAGATTGAACCAACATATCCCATTTGGAGCAAGGCGGCAATAAAAAAGCGACTGCGTGGGGAATGGCCGGGAATCAGTGGTTTTACGGGGGGCCGACGCGGCGCGGGCGGGAGGAAGAGGGATTTGGGGTTGCGGCGGAACGGTGACGGGGTGAAACTGGCGGCGACCGCCTCTAAAAAAATATTGGGCAAAGGGTAAAAGCGATGGAAGATTCCTGCCGCAGTTGAGAATGATGATTCATGAATGAGACCATTAATTTTTTAGTTCGACACGGCGCCATAGTGCTGTTTGTGGCGGTATTCATCGAACAGATGGGCATTCCGCTGCCGGCGGCGCCATGGTTGCTGGCGGCGGGCGCCATGGCCGGCACCGGCAAGATGAATTGGATGGTGGCGCTCGGCTCCGCGAGCATCGGTTCCGTGGCGGCCGATATGATCTGGTTCTACCTGGGACGTCGTTACGGAAACCGTGTGTTGCGCCTGCTTTGCCGCATCTCCCTGGAGCCAGATACTTGCGTTCGCAAGACGGAGGGGGTGTTCACACGATATGGCATGAAGGGGGTGGTCGTGGCGAAATTCATTCCGGGCTTGAGCACCCTGGCACCGCCGCTGGCGGGCAGTTCCGGTGTGAGCGCCCCGCGATTCCTCTTTTTCGATGGGTTAAGCTCGTTGCTGTATGTGGGATGTTTCATTCTGGGTGGCGTTCTGTTCAGTCGCCAATTGGAACAGATCATCAACGCGCTTGCCGGTCTGGGACACAGTGCGCTGGGTCTCGTGGTGACAGCGGTTGCGCTTTACATCGGCTACCGGTATTGGCAGCGGCACCGTCTGTTGAGCGAATTGCGGATGGCGCGGATCACCGTTGATGAAGTGCACCAACGACAGGAGGCGGGCGAGAGCCTCCTGATTCTGGACCTGCGGTCTCATTTTGAACTGGAGCAGGATCCGGCGGTGATCCGTGGCGCGTTGCATGTGACCATGGATGAGTTGCGGCTGCGCCAGCAGGACATTCCCCGCGATCGCGACATCGTGCTTTACTGCGACTGCCCCAACGAGGTCAGCAGCGCACGGATGGCGTTGCAACTGCGCCAGCAAGGCATCGTGCGCGTCCGGCCGCTGCTGGGCGGGATTGAAGCATGGCGGGAACGCAAATACCCCACGGATGTGCGGGTGGTTGAGATGACCAACGCCCAAGGTTTGGGTTTCGTGCAGGGGGAATCACGGCCATGAGTCAACATTGGCTGAAGGTTTCC
>DATMLG010000579.1:0-14822 GCA_035570675.1 Verrucomicrobiia bacterium
ATAATCAGCGCGATCGCCGCGATTTGCAGATACCAACGTGATGTCTTTCTCATATTTATCATATATTGCCACTGGTGACTCGATTCATCTGTCTTGTCAATATGAAACGCTGGTTGAATCTTAAGGGTGGTGCGGTCGCATTCAGGCCAATCCCTCGGCCATGGTACGCATCTGGACTTCAATGATGCGCGAGCCGGGTGATTGCGAACAGGCCATGAGCACGACACCGGCGATATCCTCGGGTTCGAGCATCCGGGAGTTTTTCACGGATTTTGGCGTGCGCCCTTTGCCGAGCGCAAACTCGGTTTTGACCCCGCCGGGACAGATTGCGCCAACCTTGATGCCGCTTTCCCGCAACTCGCGATCGAGAGCCTGGGCAAAGCCGACCTGCGCGAACTTGGACATGCAATATACGGCTTCACCACCAAAACCGTAAACGCCGGCCATTGAGGCGATCATCAAAATTGTGCCGGACTTTTGCTTGAGCATCGCGGGCACGGTGTGGCGCGTGAAGAGGAAGGTGCTGCGGACATTGGTGTCCATGAGTTCGTCGTATTCCGCGGCGCTGGTCTGTGCGAGGTTCTTGTAGTTGCCCGCGCCCGCGTTGTTTATCAGGATGTCGATGCGGCCAAATGCCTTGAGGGCGGCCCTGATGGTTTTGATGGCCGCGGCCTCCTGCCGGGCGTCCCCAATGACAATCACGGCCTTGCCGCCGGCGGCTTCAATTTCCTTTTTCAATTGCTCAAGGCGTTGCTTGCGGCGGGCGGTGAGGACGAGACGGGCACCCGCGCCGGCAAGCGCGCGGGCGCTGGCCCGGCCGATGCCCGAGCTGGCGCCGGTAATGATGGCTACTTTTCCGTGGAGACTTGTGTTCATATTCGATTCCGGGCGTGTTGGTAGCCGGGGTAATTCAATCTGTCAAGACACCGGTTAACGGCAGCATCGCCCGCAAATTCTGCTTGTGCCAGGCGGCATTTACGGCTTGCTTAGAAGCCATCTCATGAAAACGAATTCAAGCTCGCCCGCGGTGGTCACGGCCTTCTCATGTCTTTTTTGCTTAATCGCAGCCTGGAATGTATCAGGCGCGGGTGGGCGGCCGATGACCCGTCTGCCGACGGCGTCCGGGACGCCAGCTCTGGTTCCGGCCGGACCTGACGCCGAGGAACTCGCCGTGGCGGCACAAAAGAAACCGGCTTCGGACACTGACGCGGCGAACAACCCCACCGAAGCCGCGCCCGGAGCAAATCCGCCGTTGAAGGTTGATGGGAATTTTTTGATAGGCCCGGTTTATGTGCGAGCTCCGGAGTTGAGCGTCAATACCAATGTGCCGCAGGGGAGGGTGGAGCAATTCAGCATGGACTCGGCAGACAGCAAGTTTTATCCGGGAATCGCCCGAACTGTTTTTGGCACGGTGGATCCAAACAATCCCAAAACTCTCATCGTAGAGACGCACCCGCAGCCTTACACGCGCACCATCACAGTTTACATCCCAAGCCAGTATGTTCCCGGCGCGGAGGCGCCTTTCATGGTCACGCACGACGGCCCGCGCCCGGGGCGCGTGGACATGAGCCTGCCGCATATTTTAGACAACATGATTGCACAGGGCCGGCTGCCCGCAATGGTGGTCGTCATGATTGCGAACGGCGGCGGCGATGCCCAGGGCAGCGAGCGCGGACTTGAATATGACACCATGTCGGGAAAATTCGCGGAATTTATCGAGGCGGAGGTGCTGCCGCAGGTGGAGAAAAATTGCCGCGTGAAGCTGACGAAGGATCCGGAAGGCCGCGCGGTCATGGGCGGCAGTTCGGGCGGTTCGGCGGCGCTGGAGATGGCGTGGTATCACCCGGAATGGTATCATCGCGTCATCACCTATTCCGGCACCTATGTGAACCAACAGTGGCCGTTCAATCCCGAAACACCGGACGGCGCCTGGGACTTTCATGAAAAACTGATTCCACAAAGCGAGCCGAAGCCGATCCGCCTCTGGATGGAGGTTGGCGATCACGATCTGCTTAACCCGAATGTCATGCGCGACAACATGCACGATTGGGTCGCCGCCAACAACCGCATGGCCGATGTCCTGAAGGCGAAAGGCTATCATTATCAATATGTGTTCGCCTTGAATGCGGGGCACGTTGACGGGCCGGTCAGGAATCAAACGCTGCCGGAGGCGCTGGAATGGGTCTGGCAGGGTTACCCAATCCAATAGGGAGAAGCTCGGGCATTTCCGTACTGATACGCAACCGGCGTCGGTAATTATTCCAAGCACCATCCGTAGTTGCCCTTGTTGAATTCCCCGACATTGGTGCGAAGTTAAGGAGCGATGAAAATTGAAACGAGCGGATCGATTCTGGCGGCCCGGCTGGCGGAGGCGCTAAAGACCAGCGCCTTGATGCGGCTGCTGTTTCCCAGGGTGCGGCTTGCACCCGTGCCCATTGCGCGCAGAAGTTTGGATTTGCGCCGTCGCCCGCGTTCGAGATTTTAACGCAGAGTATGCGTTGGTTGGCCGGTGGTGAAGTCATGTGCGCCGCCGGTGTTGGTTGAAACAATGGTGTGGAGATGCGGGTTGTCATTTTGGCTTGATGACAGCCGTCTCCACACCATTTTTCATTCGCACACTGCGAGTGCAATGCCCCAACGTCCTCCCCGGCAATCCCGTTCACCGAGTTCAGACTGTGAAACAACCGAATCACAAGAAAGTTGCCGCGGATCTGAAAAAGGACGCAAAAGTTCCGTTGGGAGTGAACTGCTGCCGCATTCCGGACAGGCACGGTCTTTGCTCGGCGTGGCCGTGCCGCAGTCAGGTCAGGTTTGCGGAGAGGACAATGGCGGACGGCGATGAGAACCGCGCGGGCGGCCCGGCAACCACCTCAACCCATGCCGGCGTATTCTTCATCGGTCTTCAGGTCCAAACCCATGAGCACGTAGTCGTGGGGGATGGCCTGCATGTCCTTGACATAATTTTCAATGCGCAGAAGGTTGCTGAAGCCGAGCAGGGCAAACATCTTGATGGCGGCCTCCTGTTCCCCGATGAATTCCGCCTCGACTTTTTCAAGGCCGAGCTGCCGGGCAAGTTCGACCACTTCCGAGACGAGCGCACTGGCGAGGCCGCGGCCGCGAAATTGCGGATGCACGAGCGTGCTGATGCGTCCGATGTGCCGTTTCCAGCCGCCCAGTTGCTGGTGCAGGGTGGTGTCGCCGATGATTCTGCCTTCCGACACCGCGAGCAGCGGAAGATTGCGGCCGAGGTCAATGTTGCGGCACCAGTCGCGGATGACTTCGGGCTCGGTGACGCGGTGCTTGATGAACATGCGTTCCTGGGCGGGCACGCTGAGAAAAAATTCGTGGAACGACTTTTCGTCGTCCTTGCGCAGGGGACGGACTTTGCAGGAAGATCCGTCCTTCATCTTGAGCGTCTTGGGAAATTTTTGAAGTGCAATTTCGATTGCCATAAAGAACTCCCGGGTTCGAGTTTCTTCAAACAGTACTGAAATCCAACGGGCGCGGCAAGGGGCAAAACTTGAAAAACTCAAAAGAGACCGGAGGCTTCGCCGATGATCCCTCGTTCGCGGTTGACGCCCCGGAAGCCAAGTTCGCCGGGATCCAGACTCCAGCGGGCGGCGAGCATGTGAACCTTCTCGGCGTTGGCGGGGACCATTTCGGCCGATACAAGCAGGGAGGGGGTGGCAGATTCGCCGTAATCGTAGCACCTCATGTGCAGGCTGTGTTCGGCCGGGGTGGGCGGCCCCTGGTTCCAGAGAGTTTTTCCGGCCCAGGCATAGGCGCGGATCACGCGGCCGGCGTCGATGCGCACCCAGGCGTGGTGATTTAGGATGCTGTGAACGTGAAAGAACTGGACATGCCCGAGCTTGCGGCTCAAATCAGCCAGAAATCGGTAGCAGACATCCACGTCCTCGGCCGGATCCGGCAGGGCGGGACCGATGACGAGAATCCAGCCCGCCACGGGCGGCGAGACAAACAGGGATTGTTCGTGTTCGCCGGACAAGCCCTCGGCCCAGGAACATGGCTTGGGGTTGTGCAAGGAAAGCGTGGACTGCACGGCCTGCACGCTGCTGCTTTTGATGGCGAGCCAGGTGGTGGCCCGCTTGGCGGCGAACGGCGACGGTTGCGGGGAAGGCAAACAAAGCAGCCGGTCTTCGGCAGCGTCGGGGTCTTGGGAGCCGGGGAGAGATTTGCGATGCTGCCGTTGGATGACCAGAAAAACCATGAGTCCGGCCATCACCACGACGAAGCACAGGACTGACAGCAGCCACAGGATGATATCCTGATGTTCGGCGGCAACCATGCTTTCAATGTACTCGCCGATTCAAGTTGTTCAACGGGAAAAGAGAAAATGAGAAAGATTTTTTTGCGAATTACGAGGGGCCGGAGCCATTCCGGCAATAACCAAGTGAAGCTCGCAAAACGGGCGGCCAGGTCCGGAGAATTTCAGGAGCAGGTCGGCCTTGGTAACACCTTCCTCATCGCCGGCGGCAAGAGCGAGGTTGCGGGCTTTCTGGATCCGGGAACCGCGTCAGGGAATTGTCCCGCCGTGGCATCCGTCGTTGCCAAGGTCAGGACGGGCAGGCGGATTTAGCCCTTACGACCGGAAGTCGAGCCCGTGAGAAAGGCGCGACTACGGGTGCGAATTCTCGGCGTAGCTGGCGATTTGGCAGGTCCACGGGATTCTCGTCCGGGCAATCTAATGTGCAAGGGATTTATTATCAATAATATACCTAAATACTCTTGTTAATGACCGGACTGGCGAGGTTATTTTGGGTTCCCGACAGGTGAAGGAACGGGGTGAAATATCAAGGGCGAGGTCAGGAACGCCATCCCGATAACGGCTGTTTTGGCCCTTTTAGGAAGTATTCGCAACCGCATGTTTAGGGGCGTAAAATGGGGCGAATTCACACGTCGATATTTGTTCAATAATATTGAAATAAAACTTGACGTGTGTGGGAAATCAACTTATAAAGAATCAACATTAATCCTTTCCTACAAGAAAGCCGGTCACCAAGTGGTTTGTAATGACACGACGTCAAGTGCTGGAAAAATACTTAAAAACATGAAGACCTACCTTCCTACGCCTGCGAAAAGTTTTAGCGGGCTCCTCGGTCACCCGTTCAAGATTTCCACAGGCCGTTGCCTTTTCACCTTGGTCATGGGCTTGCTGGCTGCAGGCGGCGCCAACGCGGTGGGGGCTTCGTTCATCACGGGTGACATTCAATTTAACGGCGGCGCAACTCTGAACACGGGCGATTTGGCCACGGCAACTGCTTTCACTTCCATATTCGGTCCGGGCGGTCCGTCGACCATGCCCCAAGTACTGGGTGGGGGCACTCAGACGGGTGATTATGCGACCGTGCCGGATGGCACGCTGGTGAGTTTTTCAACCTTTACATTTGCCGTCAACGCCCCCGTTACTCCTCTGTGGGCGTTTACTGTGGGAGCGACCTCTTACAGCTTCGACGCGACTTCGGTGACTGTGGCATACCAGAGTTCGTACTTCTTGGATATTGTCGGAACTGGTGTTGCGCACATTACCGGATTCAATGACACGTCCGGAGTCTGGGAAGTCACAGATACTGGCGCGGGAGGCACACCGGTGTTTACGTTCGGAGCGGCCACCGATTTGTCGGGAAATCCGATGCCGGAGCCTTCCACAACTGCTTTGCTTCTCGTTTTCCTGCCTGTTGCCTGGGTGGCATTTCGGGCGCGCCGCAATTCACAAAACCGCAGTCATACACCAACCAAATGAAGACGTTTGCTTCGGTAACCGGGAGAAGCCGTTTGTTCGCAGCTGTTGTCGCTGGCGTCACCATGGTTTTTTCTTCGACACTGGCACAGGCGCAACCGATTACCGGCTCGATCAGCTTCACGGGCGGCGCTGATGTCAACGGTTCTCTAGCCACGGCGACTGCTTATACCGGGTTTTTTGACACAGTGTCGATCCCCACCCCAGTTGTTTTGGGTGGATCACAGACCGGGTCTTTTGCCAGTGTGCCCACCGGAACGCAGGTCACATTTTACCCTTTCTCTTTCCTGCCGTTTGCGGCTCCGCAGACGCTTTGGTCGTTCACAGCCGGGGGAGACACATACTCTTTCACGGCCACCTCGCTGTTGAATGTGACTCCTTTGCCCAGTTATTTGAACTTGCAGGGCACGGGTGTGATATCAATTACGGGATTGGCGAACACCACAGCCACTTGGTCTTACACAGACACTGGGATGGGTACCGGTCCGGGGTTCAACTTCGGTGCCTCAATCACCGCTACGCCCGAGCCGTCCACCGCCTCCTTGATGGCAGTTCTGGCTTTGGTTGGTGGCGCTGTGCGAATCGCCGCCGGGCGCAGGTTTTTCGCGCGGGCCGTTGTTTCCTGACGTTTTTCTGCAGAACCCGGGTGCAGGATTTTGCCTCCCAGCCGGGCACAATCAACTGACAAACGGACGGACACTGTTCCGTCTCGAATCTTGGCGCCCCGACAAGAATGAAAACCACACCTAACTCGTGCGTTTGCTTGGCGGTTGCAGCGTTGATTGGCGTGATCTTGAATCAAAGGGTGGAAGCGGCCCCGCAGTACATCAACGGCAGCATTTCCTTCCAGGGGAACGCCTCCTTGAACGGCTCGACCAGCTCGGCCACGGCCATCAACAGCTACACCAACATAAATGTGTTGATGGCCACCAATGGCGACTTCGCGCCTCTGGAGAGTTCCCACGCCGCGATATGGACGCCATTTACCTTTAACCCGCCCGAAATCCCCGTGGTACCGCTTTGGACCTGCACATCCAACGGAATTACCTACAGTTTTGATGCGTCGTCGATGGCTGTGGTGTTTACCAGCGGCAATTTTGTAGCCATTCAAGGTACGGGCATTGCGCATGTGACCGGATATGCGGACACGCCGGGCGTATGGACGATCAGCGTGCAGGCCATAGGCGCATCGGTAAGTTTCACGGCCTCGACGATGGTAAACGCGAGCAACGTGCCAGTGGTCCATTCCTACCATATGACCAATGGAAATATCGGACTGAGCTGGAACGCGCTTCCGGGACAGCCGTACCAATTGCAAACCACGAGCAATTCTACCCAGCCCGCGTGGAGCAACATCCTGGATGTCATCACCACCACCAATTCCACCGCCTCGGCTTCTTATCCGGTTGCGGCGGAGTCCAGCAGGTTGTTTCGGCTGGTAGTGCTGCCGCAATAGGCAGCGGGCCGGAGCGGGTCGCGTCACCTTGCCCGCGTCTGCAGTCTTGCTGGAGACAGGAATCTTCCTTAACCTCGTCCCCTCACGGAAAACTGCCCTGACGACTTTGCCGTTGCCAGCAGGGGCAGCAAGTGATGGACACGCGCATCAAACGATGGACCGCCCGGCTTTCCCGGATAACTTCCGGCGGCAATTTTATTCCGGAAATTGACGGCCTGCGTTTTCTGGCCATTTCCTCGGTGCTTTTGTTTCACGCCTCCTACGCGTTGCTGCACGCGTATCATTGGGAATTGGGCGCGAGCGCGGAGGCGGTGTCCAATCTGTTCGCCCGCGGAGCGTTGGGTGTGGAATTGTTCTTTGTCATCAGCGGGTTTATTCTTGCGGTGCCGTTCGCGCGGCAATTTGCCGGGGGCGGGAAGCCGGTCGATCTTCGGCTATATTATATCCGGCGGGTGACGCGGCTGGAACCGCCTTACATCATCACGCTGGTGATATTTTATGCGGCGGCATGGATTTTCCACGATGCCGCGATGCAGGGACGGCTGCTTTCCACATTCCTGGTGAGGCTGTTCTATTTGCACGGCCTGGTTTACCGGGATGCGCCCGCGCTCAACGGGGTGACCTGGAGCCTGGAAATTGAGGTTCAATTTTATCTGATCGTCCCGCTCCTCGCGCGGATCTTCTGCCTGCCGCCGAAGCTTCGACGCGGAATCATGCTTCTGGGCGTGCTGTTGGTTCCATTTGTTCCGCGGCAGGGATTAATCCTGTTCACCGTGATCAGTCAACTGGCCCTGTTCCTGGCGGGATTCTTGTTTGCCGACTTGTACCTGGAGATGCGCCAAAATGAGACGGCGGCCAGACCGGCATATGATTGGGCGGCTTTGGGGGTTTTTACGCTGGTGCTGGCATTCCCGTTTCTCATGCAAGGCGCAGGTGCATTGCATCCATTTGCGGGAAGCGGGGACGTGGATGTTGCCATGTCGATGCTGCGGCACATCCTGCCGGTGCTGATCTTGGTTTTCCTGCTGCTGATGTTCCGGGGAGTGTGGCTGCGGCGGTTCTTTTCGTGGAAGCCCGTGTATCTTATTGGTGGAATGTGTTACTCCATTTATCTGATTCACTATCCGCTCATCTCCACGGCCAGCCGGCTGCTGGCGAAAATACTGCCGGGAATGCACTATCTGCCGGGATTGGCCTTGCTGATTGTTCTTTGGCTGCCGATTGTAGTTGGCATTGCCGCCGTGTTTTTTGCGCTCATTGAGCGGCCGTGCATGGATCACGCGTGGCCGGGGAAATTAATGGCGAGGATCAAACGGCGATTTTAACGAAATCCAGGATTTCGCGGGAAATTGCGGCAGGGCAAAGGATCAAGGGATCAGGCGTGTGGCATGATCCATCAACCAGAAGACATCCTGATTGAACCCGTTCAAGGGCGTGGGATATTTTCGAACCACGTTCCGTTCAGGCGTCGAAAGAAGCAGCGGGGTGTTCCATCGTTTGACCTCCGAGTGGCCGTCGGCAAAGGAAAAGTTTGCGCCTCCGTTGTGGTACTGCGCCGGGAAATCACAGATGTCATCCGTCGTGGCCGGGTAGGTCAGCATGTCCGTGACAAAGAAGCCATCGTTGATGCGATCCATCGGCTCTTCGACGAAGACGAAGGTTCTCGAAGGCCCGGGAGTCAGCATGTCCGAACTCCGGTAATACACCCGATATTCCCCGTTGGTTGTGCCAAGTTGTGTGTGCGACCAGTTCATGGCAGCCGGACCGCCGGCCGGGTTACCACGCCCGCCAACCCAATTGAGCATGGAAACGCTGCGGACGCGGGGAAGGGTTTTTCCGCCAACCACCACGACACTCGGGTCGGCCGGACACTTGAAAATGTCGGCATTCTTTCCGCAGTACGGCCAGAGCGGGCTTTTCATGATATCAACCGCCGGGTCCCAATTGCTGGGGTTGTTTGGATCGTAATCCAACTCGCCGGTCATCCAAGAGGAGGGGCCGCTTTTGGAACTGGGCAAATGATCATCGGATTCCTCGACATACATGCGCCAGGCCAGCATGAGCTGGCGGCTGTTGTTAAGGCATTGAGTCCCCCGCGCCCTGGCTTTGGCGCCAAAGAACACGGGCAGGAGCAGGGCGGCCAAAATGGCGATGACGGCAATGACTACGAGCAGTTCAGTCAAGGTAAACGCGCGAGATGAAGAATCCCGATTCAAATATATTCGCGCTGGTGAGACCATAATCCGGATATTCGGTGAACGTCCGGGGCACGCAAGAAAAAACTAAGCACGAATTGTCTGACGGCGGCATCGGGGTCAGGTCTCCGTGACCGATTCCGCGATCCACTTCAAATAGCGGCCGTTCCCGGAGGCTGGCGGCAGCACGAGAAATTCCGGGACGTCATAGGGATGTTTTGCGAGAATCAGCTTCTCAAGCGCAGCCAGGCGGCGCCGGGTGGTTTTCAGGATCATCAAAACTTCGCCAGAGGATTCCACCTTCCCCCGCCACCAATAATGAGACTCGATCCGGGGAATGAGGTTCGCGCAGGCAACGAGGCGGCCTTGCAGCGCCATCCGGGCAAGCCGCCGTGCCACCTTCAAATCAGGCGCGGTGACAAGGACGATCACATATTTTGCGGCAGCTTTCGTCATAATGGTTTTATTCTCTTGCTCATGGGAATGCGATCAGCGGGGCGAAATCCAAATTTTGTGTAGAGGGCGCGAGCTTCGGTGTTGTCGCTTTCAACCTGAAGTTCCAGCCCGCGCAGGCCGATGCTCCGGCAGAATGTTTCGACGTGTTGAAGAACTTTGCCGCCGAGGCCCTGGCGGCGGTGGCCAGGGTCGAGGTAGAGGTCGGTGATAGTCGCCAGTCGTCCACCGAATTCGACATCGAAACCATAAGTGAAAATGACGTAACCCGCCGGTTGCGTTCCCTGCAAGACGAGCCAAGCCTGCCCGAGGGAGCCGTCACTGAGCAAAGTTCGCAAGCCGGATTCGATTTCGTCCGGGACGTACGGAATTTGATCGAATTCGTAATACTGTTTCACGAGATTTTGCAGGGCTTCAACATCCGCGACGGTGGCCGTTCGGAGGCTGATGTTTTGGCCGGATTGAAGCTGGATTTCCATATTTGATTCGTCCGGTCGCTTTTTAGCTTCTCAGTCGCGGGATGTTTAGGCAAGTTTTAGGCGCTCCCGGGGGACACTGCGGGAGGGGATTTTATCATGCGCATATTGATTGCGACCATTACTGCGGGCGGGGGACATATTCAGGCGGCATCAGCGTTGGAGGAGGCGTGGCGGGCTTCACGGCCCCGCGATGTGGTCGAGAAGGTCGATCTACAGACTTTTTTCTCGAAGCTGCACAAGAAGGTTTATACCGACGGTTATGTGCAGATGGTCGCGCGCGCGCCGGAGCTTTGGGGGCTGTTGTTCAAGGCGACGGACAATCCGAAGCTGGTGCGGAAAATGACCGCGTTGCGCCGGAAGTTTCCGCCGAACAGCACCAGGAAATTCATCCGGCATGTCCAGCAATTCAAACCGGACGTGGTTTTTTGCACGCATTATCTGCCGGTGGAAATCCTCGGCAAGGCGCGTGAAAAGTGGACGGGCAAACCGCCGTTCGCGGTGTGTGTGGTGACGGACTTTGAGGCGCATGCGCTCTGGATGGGCGAGGCGGTGGATTTATATTGTGTGGCGGCGGAGGAAACCCGGGCACGGCTCATTGCGCGCGGGGCCACCGCGGAAAACATCATCGTCACCGGAATCCCCATCAGCGGCAAGTTCTCGGTCGCGCCTGACCCGGCCGGAGTGCGGAAGCGGCTGGGATTGCGGGACGATTTGCCGACCTTGCTGGTGCTGGGCGGCGGTTTTGGCATGGGCCCGGTGGCGGAGATTTTGAAAGAACTCGACAAGGTTGACCGGCCTTTTCAAACGCTGGTGGTGGCCGGTCGGAACGAGGAACTGCGGCGGGAGCTGGCGGTTCAGGATCGCCGGCATCCGACGCAGGTGCTGGGCTTCGTGAGCAACATGCATGAACTGATGGCGGTGTCAGAAATGATCATCACCAAACCCGGCGGGTTGACGACGTCCGAGGCGCTGGCGATGGGCAAACCGCTGTTCATTCTGAACCCGATTCCCGGCCAGGAAGCGGCGAACAGTGATTTTCTGCTGGAACGCGGCGCGGCGGGCAAGGTCACGCGCGTGGAGGATTTGCCTTACCGAGTGGCGCAGTTGCTTGGTTCGAAGAAGCTGGCGGAGATGGGCGCGGCAGCCAGGGCATTGGGCCGTCCGACGGCGGCGCCGGACATCTGCCGGGAAGTGTTGCGAAGGGTTATTTAAACTTTTGAGCCAATGCCGTTGGCCGGAATGGTCACGATAAATTCCGAGCCCTTGTCCGGTTCGCTGATGACGCGGACTTCGCCCTGGTGGGCGCGGGCGATGGCACGCACAAGGCTCAAGCCCAGCCCGAGACCGCGTTGCGAGCGGCTTTTGTCGCCACGATAGAGCCGGTCCCAAATCTTTTCCTGTTCTTCCGATGGAATGCCCATGCCGGTGTCGCGGACGCTGATAATGATGTCGGGGTTTTCGCACCGGGCGGTAACGACGACCTTGCCGCCGTCGGGTGTATATTTAATGGCGTTATCGAGCAAGTTGGCGAACACCTGCCGCATCCGGATGGGATCAACCGAGGCTTCGCAAGGCGCGGCAAAATCGGTGGTGACGGCAATCTTCTTTTCCTCGGCCACATAGGCATAAAGCTCAATGACTTCCGTCAGCAGTGAAGCAATGTTGACCTGCGAGCGGGCGAGTTTCATGGCGCCGGCTTCGGCTTCGGAAACGTCCATGAGGGTTTGGAGGATGGTCAGGACACGGTCAGACTCCTCAACGCAATCGGCGAGCGCTTCCTGCGGGCCATCAGCGGTTGTTCCGGAGCGGAGCGCAGTCTCGGCAGTGCCGCGGAGCCGGGTCAGAGGCGTCCGCAGATCGTGGGCGACGTTGTCCAGAGATTCGCGCATGCCAACGATGAGCGCCTGATTTTTGTCGAGCATGCGGTTGAAGAGCTGGGCGAGGTCGTCGAGTTCATCATCGGAATGGCGGACGGGAACGCGGGCGTCGAGCTTGCCGGTGTCAATGATGGAACGGGCGGTGGCGACGATTTCGCGGATGGGCTTCATGGCGCGATGGGAGAGGAAGGCGCCGCCTATGAAGCCGAGCAGGATGATGGGAGTCATTACGGCGAAGAATGCGCGGCGAAACGGCCGGAGGACGGTTTCGCGGTTGCTGGCGCTGCGGCCGACCTGCAATTGCGTGCCATCGAACAAGCCGACGTAGCCGAGTGTGAAATCACGGTCCGCGTCCTTGGGAAGGCGGACATAGGGCGTGGCGGTGTTGAAACTGACGCCGTTCAACTGAACGCTGTTGGTGGCGAAGGCGACCCAATCCTGCGGCACACTTTGGAAGACGAGCCCGAGCGTTGGATGCAGGACGCGGACGAAGTAAGGCTCCTGCTTTTTGGAGGCGTCGCTGAGGCGGATGAATTCGCGCAGGGCCGGCACGCCGCCGGCGGAATAGGCGGCGGAATATTCCTTGAGCTGGGCCTGAAGAATGTCGCGGTCCTGGCGTTCGATGCCGATGGAGATCAGGAAATAGAGGACGACATAAAGCAGGCAGGCGCTGACGGTAAAAATAGCGGCGTGCCAGAGGTTGAGACGAAAGCTGATGGTCCGGCCGAGGCGGTTAAGCGGGTTTGATGACATAGCCGACGCCGCGGATGGTGTGAATCATCTTTTTCTCCCGGTCAACCTTGTTGCGCAGCCGGCAAACGAGCACATCCACCACGTTGGTCTGGGGATCAAAACTGTAATCCCAGATATGCTCCAGGATCATGGTCTTGGTGACCACACGGCCGGTGTGCCGCATCAAATATTCGAGCAACGCAAACTCGCGCGCCTGGAGTTCAATGCGTTCGCCGCCGCGGGTGACGGCGCGGTTCAACAAATCCAGCGTCAAATCACCGGTGATGAGGCGCGTGGGCTCGCTGGCGTTGGAGGCGCGACGGATGAGCGCCTGGATGCGCGCGAGCAATTCCGAGAAGGCGAAGGGTTTGGTGAGATAATCGTCGCCGCCTGCCTGAAGACCCTTGATGCGGTCATCCACGGAAGCGCGGGCGCTGAGGAAAATGACGGGAACGCGGACGCCTTCCTTGCGCAGCTTTTGCACGAGGTTGAGCCCGTCTAGTTTCGGGAGCATGATGTCCACGACGGCGGCATCGTAGGTGGTGGTGCCGGCGAGGACGTGGGCTTCGTCGCCATCGGCGCAACGGTCCACGGCGAAACCGCTTTGCTTGAGGCCGTTGACCACAAACGAAGCGATTTTGGTGTCGTCTTCAACCACCAGCACTCGCATATCAGTATCGGCTGAGGATACTTCAATTGGGGCGATAGTCATGCTTAAAAGAGCTGTGTTCATGAGAGCGGCGAGAATGGATCAGGCCCAGGCCCGGACTTTTAAAAAACAACCGCCCTCCCGCTCATGCATCTGGAACGGGAGGGCGGTACCCACACGGAACGATCAGGGCAACGATTTCAACCCGCCTTGGATTCATCCACAACCAAGTAATGGCTGCCGCCGTCGCTCCAAACTTTGAGAAGGATCTTCTTGTTCTTGAGATTCTCCGTGAATTTCACCGCATCATCGGCGCTTTGCACCGGCTTGTGGTTGATTTCCTGAATCACGCTGCCCGGACGCAAGCCGGCATCGTAGGCGGCAGAATCCTGGTCAACATCGGTGATGACCGCGCCCTTGAGGTCCTGAGGCAGGTTCATTTGCTGCGCCGCGCGCGGGTCAATATCCGAAACAGTGACGCCATTCAGGGAATCGCTCGAATCACCGGCCTCCTTGTCGGCCTTGGCGACCTGTTCGGAGCCGGGCAGTTCGCGGACGGTGATTTGAATAGTCTGTTCCTTGCCGTTGCGGAGGATTTTCACCGGGACCGTGGCGCCGGGAGCGGTGCCAGCCACTTCATATTGGAGACGGTTGCTGCTCGGGACGGTCTTGCCATTGAATTCCAGGACAACATCGCCGCCCTTGAGCCCGGCCTTGTCCGCGGGGCTGTCCGGCATGACATCGGAAATCAACGCGCCGTGCTGGTCCGGGAGCAGGCCGAACTGCTCCGCAAGCGCGGGGTTGACGTCCTGAATGCTCACCCCCATGTAACCACGGTCGACCTTGCCCTTGGCGATGAGGCTTTCCATCACGTTGCGCGCCATGTTGACCGGAACGGCGAAGCCAATGCCCTCGTAACCGCCGGTGCGGCTCAGGATGGCGGTATTGATGCCAATCAGCCGGCCCTCGGTATCCACCAACGCGCCGCCGGAATTGCCGGGGTTGATGGCTGCGTCCGTCTGGATGAAGTTCTCGAAGTGATACTTGTCGGTCATGTCACCGACGGGAACGCCATTGCGCCCAAGTGCGCTGATAATGCCCATGGTCACAGTCTGGCCGATGCCGAAGGGATTGCCGATGGCCAGGCAGAGATCGCCCACTTCGATTTTATCACTGTCAGCGATGGTGATGAACGGGAGGTCATCGGCCTTGATCTTGATGAC
>DATMLG010000580.1:0-2890 GCA_035570675.1 Verrucomicrobiia bacterium
TCGCGCACTTCACGGCCTCGTTCGCCGATCAGCGCAATGACGTTCACATCCGCTTCCGCCTGGCTGGCAATCATGCCCAGCAGGGTGGATTTGCCAACGCCGCTTCCCGCAAAAATTCCGAGTCGCTGGCCGCGGCCGCAGGGAGTGAAGGTGTCAACCGCCTTGATGCCGGTGCGGAATGGCAAAGCGATTCGCTGCCGCTTCAGCGGGTGCGGCGGCGGCGTGTTGAGGCTGACCGAGTCCTCGGCCTGAATGGGCCCCAGATCGTCCAAAGGATGTCCCAATCCATCAATGACCCGGCCCTTGAGCCCTTCGCCCACCGGGACCCGTAACGCGGTTCCCAGGGCGATGACTTCGCTGCCGGGATGAATTCCCTGGATTTCGCCCAGCGGCATCAACAGCACATGATGGTCGCGAAAGCCGACCACTTCCGCGAGCGTGAACCCATCGTGACGGGCGGATTCAATGCGGCAAATTTCACCGACGGCCGCGAGCGGGCCTTCGGATTCAATCACCAAGCCGATGAGCTGCACGACCCGGCCATGGTTGCGGATGACCTGCGTGTCCTGGACACGGCGGAGCAACCCTTCCAGGCGATTCACCGGCAATGGTTCATTCGGGTTCAGCATGAGACGAGATTCCTTTTCAAAAGGTCAAATTTTGTTTCGCGCCGCGCATCGACGGTACCGAAGCGTGTTTGGACGAGGCAACCGCCGCGGGCGACGTCGGGCGACCCCAGAAAACGACAGTCGCCTGAACCATCCGAGCTGGCGAGCAAGGGTGAGCCCGCCTTCTGGAGCAGCTCGAGATCCGCCGGATGCAAACGCACGGTGTATTGCGCCGTGCCTTCCACCTGGGCGAGCGCATCACGGATGGCGGCTTCCACCATGGGAACGGAAATTGGCATGTCGGACACCAGCTTTTGCGCCACCTCGAGGGCCAGAGAGACCACCATGTTCTCGGCATCGTGGATGACCTGGGGCACGGCCTGACGCAGGGAATTGATGGTGCCCTGCATGAGTTCGTGGAGTTCGGCGCGCTGGTTGAGCAATTGTTCGCTCAAGGCCCGTTCACCTTCGATACGACCGGCCTCAAAGCCCGCGCGCCAGGCTTCCGATGACGCAGGAGGAACGCCCGCGCCGGATGCTTCGACCGCCAGGCTGGCGTCGAGGAGGGGGCTGGAAAGCGTTATATTTTCAGACCATGAGTTCATCGCGGGATTGAATGGCCGGATTACCGAGATCAACTTCATCGTGGCCCTCAAGCTGGCGTGCAGTCTCAAGGATGCGAAGGCGGGCGGCCTCGATGTCCTTCAGCCGTTGCGGCCCGAGCAGGCTGATTTCCTCCCGGATGGTATCCGCCGCGCGCCGGGAAACGGCAGAGAGCAAGGCAATACGAAGCGGTTCGGGCGCAGATTTGAGCGAGATTGCCAGGTCACGAAGATCCACCTCGCGCATGATTTTCTGGAGCGAGAGGGCATCAAGCAGCGCGAGATCCTCGAAGGTGAACATTTTTTCACGGATGGCCTGGCCAAGCTCGGGGTTGCGTCTTTCCAATTCCAGCAGCACCGACTGGCTGAGATTCCGGCCGATGATTTTCAGGACGTCCGCGGCGTTCTTAAGTCCGCCGGTCTGATTGAGCGCGCGGGGGGGCCTGGAGATTGCCTTCCGCGCGAGCACAGCACAGATGCGCTCGACAACTTCGACGGGCGTGGGCGCCAGGGTGGCGAGGCGCTCGACGACCTGATTCCGCAGATCGCCCGGCAAATAGAGCAGGAGCCGGGAACATTTTTCAGACGGAAGATAGCTGACGACCAGCGCGATGGTCTGGGGTTGTTCCTGTTTCAACAACTGGCAAAGCTCGCGGGGATCCAGATCGGTGATTTGCTGCATCGCCGCGGGCGCCACGGGCGCGGGCGCAATCCGGTTTATGATGTCGGAAGCGCGGAATGCGCCGACGGTCTTTTCCAGCGTTTTCTTGGCGTAGCTGACGCCTCCGGGCACGCCGGTGCCGGCGTCCACGGCCAAGTCACCAAATTCCCATAAAATTTCATCCTGCAACTCCTGACTGATGACCGAGAGGCGGGACATTTCGCGGGTGATCGCCTCAAGCTCGGGTTCGTCAAAATTCTTGAGCAACTGCGCGGCGCTCTCGGGACCCAGAATGATGAGCAACGCGGCCAGCTTCTGGAGCCTGCTCATTTTCCCGGTTCCCGCGGTGGCTGTGTCCGCTTGCATGGGGTCGTCAGTTGTTGGGTTTGTTGCCGCGGTTCATCCAGGAACGCACCGCCTGTGACATGTTCGCCGGGTTCTCGCGGATCAACTGGTTGAGGACCTCAACGGTGACCATGCCGCCGGGTGCGCCAGCCTTGTTGTAATGGCCGTTGCCATTGCCATTGCCGACGGGCAGCCCAACCGGGATATCATCCACCTTGACGCGCTTCAGCGTGCGCCAGAACAGGAAAACGACTCCGAGCGCGAGCGCCGGATAAACCAGCTTCAAGCCGAGTTCCGTCCAGTATTGCCTTTTTTCCTGCTGATCAAGCTGCTGGGTGACGTCGCTGGCGAATTGGTCGTTGAAAGGCATTTCCTCAAGGGTAATGTCGGTGGCGTCACCGGTGGCCTGGATGCCGAGCGCGCTCTCGACGATGCGGCGAAGCTTCTGCAGCTCCTCCGGCGTGCGGGGCACCGCTTTACGGTCCGCGCCCTTGCCCTGAAACTGTTGCGCGACGAACACCGCGGCCGACAGGCGTTTGATGCCGCCGGCGGCCTGAAGAATGTTGCTCGTGCTTTTGCTGATCTCGTAGCTGTTGTTGGTTATTTTCTTTTTGGTGCGCGTGCTGTTCAGGGGCGAAGCAGCGGGGGCGTTGGTGGCGCCGTTGGCATCCACC
>DATMLG010000581.1:0-9050 GCA_035570675.1 Verrucomicrobiia bacterium
CTTGATGCTTTGGTGAAGTTTGTGCACCGCAGGGGAGACGGCCTGCGGCCACCAGGGCAGCTTGGCCAGGCCGATGCCGTGTTCGCCGGTGATGACGCCATCCCAGGCGAGGACCTGGCGGAAAAGGTCGTTCAACGCGGCATGGGCGTGTTTTTGCGCGCCGGGCTGCGTTGTATCAACCATGATGTTCACGTGGATGTTGCCGTCGCCCGCATGACCGAAACAGGCGACCGGGAGGCGGTGCTTCTTTTGCAAACGTTCGGCAAAGGCAAACAAATCCTCGAGGCGGCTGCGGGGAACGACGATGTCCTCGTTCAACTTGGTCAGGCCGGTGTCGCGCAAGGCGAAGGAGAATTCCCGGCGGAGTTTCCAGATGTTTTCGCATTCGGCCCCGCCCAGGCCGGTCTCCACAAACTTGGGATGATGGCGGCGCACAATTTTTTGAAGCGACGCGATCTCGTGACGGACGGAATGTTCCTGTCCGTCGAGTTCCACGATGAGATGCGCGCGGCAGCCGCCGAGCCGCCGGCTTTTGGTGCGGCGCTGTGCCGCCGCGAGGGTGAAGGCGTCCGCAATTTCCAGCGCGCAGGGCAGGAAACCGGCGGCGAAGATGGAATGAATGGTCCGGGCCGCATCTTTCATGGAGGCGAACCCGATGGCCAGGCAGGCGCGAAAGGGCGGCAGGGGCAGGAGCTTGAGCGTGGCCTCGGTCACCACGCCGAGCAATCCTTCGGAGCCGGCGAAAAGGCGCGCAAGGTCGAATCCAGTTTTATTTTTGTGCGTGCGGCTGCCAAGCCGGAGAATCGTTCCATCCGCCAGCACGACTTCCAGTCCCAAAATATAATCGCGGGTGACACCGTATTTCAAACATCGCGGCCCCCCGGCGTTCGTGGCGATATTGCCGCCGATTGAACAATCGGCCCGGCTGGCGGGGTCGGGCGGATAAAAGAGTCCCTGACGCTGGACGGCTTCCTGCAATTGCTGGGTGATGACCGCCGGCTGCACCACCGCGACGAAATCCCGCGGGTTAATTTCTTTGATCCGATTCATGCGCATCAGCGAGAGGGCGATGCCGCCGTGCGCGGGCACGCATCCGCCCACGTAGCCGAATCCCGCGCCCCGCGGTGTCACGGGAATGCGGTGCTGGTTGGCAAAATTGAGGAGGGCCGACACGGATTGGGTGCTGCGCGGCAGCGCGACCGCCGCGGGCAGATGGGAGGCGAACCATTTGTCAACTGAGTGGCTTTCAAGGACGCCGGGTTCAAAACTGATCTCGCCGGGAGGGAGCAGGCGTTTGAGTTTGGAATACAATTTCCGGTCGCGCGTGTTCATGCGGGGGGCGGAGTGGGATCGGGCTTCAGAAACTCCAGCGCATCCTCCGCTTCCGTGTCCGGCACCTTGACCAGAATCCCGCTGGCCGCCAGCGCGTAACCGTCCATGCTTAACGCAGACAATGCATGCATGATGACGGGATGAAACTCCGCCGCCTCCAGCCGGGAGCGGACCAAATCCGCATCCATGGGATTAAAAGAAGTATGAACCGTGACAAACTGCACGCCTTAGTTTCGCCCCAATGCGGCTGGAATTCAAGCCGCAACCGGCGCCTTGATTTCGGCAAACACGATGACGCCGGCGCCGGTTTGCAGCAGGCTTTGAACCTGCACCTCAAGCTGCTGGCCGATGAAGTTTTGCGCCTGGTTTACGACAACCATGGTGCCGTCGGCCAGATAACCAACTCCCTGGCCCTTGTCTTTTCCTTCGCGCGCAATGCGCAAGCTGAGGATTTCACCGGGCAGCAGAACCGTTTTGAACCCCTTGGCAACCTCGTGGATGTTGACGCAGACGACCGACTGCAGCCCGGCGATTTTGCCCAGATTGTAATCATTGGTGAACAGTTTTGCGTTAAGGTTACGGGCCAGCCGGACGAGCTTGGCGTCCACTTCCTTTTCTTCCGGAAAATCACCATCGTGAATTTTCACCTCCACCGCGGTGTTATGCTGGAGGCGGTTGAGCATTTCCAAGCCGCGCCGGCCGCGGGCGCGGCGGATGGGGTCGGCCGAATCCCCGATTTGCTGCAGTTCGCTGAGCACAAAGCGGGGAACCACCACCAGACCTTCGAGCAGTTTTGTTTCGAGAAGATCGGCGATGCGCCCGTCAATGATCACGCTTGTGTCCAGCAGCAGCAGGTTGTCCGGCTTGTTTTGTGGCGCAAAACGGACATAGGGGATGATGAGGGAAAAATCTTCCTTGTTGCTGCGCATGGCAAGGACCATGCCGATGTAACCAAAACCAAGAAACAGGCCGAGGCGGATCATCCTGCGGGTGTCGGTGTCCGCGTCCAGGAACAACCCGGAGTGGTCAATCATCAGGGCGGCGAGGCTTCCCAGAAAGAGCCCGAAAGTCGTCGCGGAGAAGGCGCGCAGGGAGAAGCCTTTCAACATTTCGTCTATGGCTATCAAAAAGCCGCCAAAGCCGAATCCGACCAAACAGCCCAGGATGGGACTGCCGATAAACTCCGGGCGGACCTGGCTGATGGCGTAGCCGCCCGTGACGCACATGGTCAGGAAAAGGATGCGGATGTACCAGAGTGACATGCTTATTTGGTGTTTTTGCCGGAGGCGGCCGTGTCCGATGGTTTGGGTTTCCACAGAAAATGCCAGAGCCCGTTGCTCCGCAGATTGGCGGAGGCGATGGAAAGATTGCTGACCAGACTGGAGACATTGCTGGACAGGGTCTGGTCGTAAAGCAGGGCGCCGGCGAGTCCCTTGCTGTGGGCGGTGTCTGTCAACAGGTTGGTGAGCATGGCGGTGGACGCTTCCAGGTTGTTAACTGCCAGGTTGATTTGCGGCTCATTGGTGTCCAGCAAGTGTTGCGCGGACAGGGCGAGGGTGTCCAACTGGATGGAAAACGTGTTAAGATTGCTGATCACGGCCCCGACAGGCTCGGTGTCCGAGCGGACAAGCGCGTCCAGGTTGCTGACCACGACCGCCGCACCCTGGGACACCTGTTGCAAGGTCTGGATGGTGAAGGCAAGGTTGGTCAGGGTCTCCTGGTTCAGCACGCTCCGGCGAACGTCGTTGATGGCTTCGTCCAGATTCCTGGCGGTGTCGTCAATCCGTTTCACAAAGCCGGCGACGGAGCGCGCGACGCCCAGCATGTTGAACGGCGGATCAACCTGTGCCGTGGCGCCGTTGGTCAACGGCGTCCCCTGATTTACATCGGGGTAAACGGCGACAAACTGATCGCCCAGAAAACCGGCTTGTTCGATCTCAAACCGGGCATCGTCCTTGATGATATATTCGCTGTAAATCTTCAACATGACCGACACGTTCGTGCCGTCTGGCGCCAGTTTGATGTCGGAAACGGTTCCCACTTGAACACCCGAGAGCAGCACACTGGCCCGCGGCCGCAGGCCGCCGACATTGGAGGTGTTTAAGATGATCGCATACGTGCGGCGGAACAGCGTGGTGCCCTTGCTGAACTGCAGCACCAGCCCCAGCAGCAGGCCCAGGCAGATCAACACGAATATGCCGACTTTAAGTTCCAGACGTGATCGATTCATAAAACAAGGTCTTCGGTCGGGAGGGAAATCCCATTAACAAAGCGGTGCACCACCGGGTCGGTGGAATTGAAAATTTCATCCGCGGTGCCGCTGCAGTATAATTTTCGATTGTGCAACATCAGGATGCGCTGTCCCAGCCGGCGGGCGCTGCGCATGTCATGCGTCACGACGACGGTGGTGACCTTCAGGTGGTCCCGCACGCGCAGGATCAGATGGTCAATGCTGTCCGATACCACCGGATCCAGACCGGTGGTGGGTTCGTCGTACAAAACAATCTGAGGCTCATAGACGATGGCCCGCGCCAGGCCGACGCGCTTGCGCATGCCGCCGGACAATTCGGACGGGTTCTTGTTCTCCGTGCCAGACAACTCCACCAGCTCCAGCGCGTGCGCGACTTTTCGGGCAATCTCCGCCTCGGTTGGATTGCCTTCCCGCCGGAGCGCGAACGCGATGTTTTCCGCCACGGTCATGGAATCGAACAAGGCCGCCCCCTGAAACAGCATTCCAAATTTATGGCGCACCCGCAGCAATTGCCGCTCATCCAGCCCGCAGAGGTTTTCGCCATCAATGAGCACCTCTCCCGCATCCGGCTGCAGGAGGCCGATGATATGCTTGAGAAGGACGCTCTTGCCGCCGCCGCTGCGGCCGATGATGACCACGGATTCGCCGGTTTCAACCCGAAAACTCACGTCGTCGAGAATGAGCACCGAACCGAACGTTTTTTCCAGATGACTGACCTCAATCATACAGATGCAGAAGCCGGCTCAAGGTCAGGGTGAGGAAAAAATTCGATATCAGAATGGTGATTGACGAAAAAACCATGGCCTCGGTGGTGGCGCGGCCGACGCCTTCCGCTCCTTCGCCGCAGGTCATGCCCTTGTAGCATCCCACGATCGCAATGATTCCGCCAAAGATGAAGGCCTTGATCATGCCGACCGCCACATCAATGCCCATGGTATGCTTGAGCATGTTGTAGTAAAGATAGGCAGGATCAATATCCAATAGGAAGGCTCCGACGAGGTAACCGGAAACGATGCCGATGGTGATGGATTCCGCCGTAAGCAGGGGCAGGGCGATAAAGGAGGCCATCAACCGCGGGACCACGAGATAATCCACCGGGTGGGTGGCCAGGGTGCGAAGTGCATCAATTTGCTCGGTGACTTTCATGGTGCCAATTTCTGCGGCCATGGCGGCGCCAACCCGGCCGGCCACCATGAGGGCGGTCAGGACCGGGCCAAGTTCGCTGCACATGGAAACGCTGACCACCGCCAGCGTGGCGGTGTCAAGTTTCACCTTGTGGAACTGGAAATAGGTTTGCGCGCACAACACCATGCCGGTGAACGCGCCGGTCACCAGGACGACGGACTGGGACTTCACGCCAATGAAATACAACTGGAAGAGGAAGTCCTGCCATCGAACCTTGAGGGTGACCAGCGAATTGATGGCTTCCTTCGCGAGCAGGGATATCCGCCCCAATCCTTCCAACCAGTCCGTCAAGAATTTGCCGGCCAAGAAATTCATCACGTCATGGTTTAACAAAGGCCGGAAGGGCTGGCCAGACTTATCCTGAATGCAAAAATTTAGGCTGCCCGCCCGTTTAAGCCGTTAAAGCGGACGGTTTTGCGCGCGCATGAAATGGGTTGTTGCCAGTATCTCTGCCGGCCCCGTTCAATGCAATCTCGACCCACGAATCTGCAAATGATTTCTTGCGTCGGGCCTTCATGCGCATCCCTGAAAAGTTCGCGATTTCGATCTGCCGTAGTTCTACGGATGGCACCTCCGTATTCAATGGACTTACCTTCGGCAGCCGGTGGTGTGCTATGATGGCCATGTGCAATTCATTGCCGGCATGCCAAGTCTGATTGTTCCGATATGAAGGGAATCAAGCGGTTACACATCCTCGTTCTGGGCTCGCTCTTGTTCGCAAGTGCATCGGGGCGCGCGCAGGCGCAGGGCACGCAGCCGCTGGTGGCCATTCATGATTCGGAATTGACGAGGGCCATGGAGACCGAGGTTGCCTCCAACGGAACACCCACCGGGGCGGGAACGTCGGGCAATCAATGGTGGCCGACCGACTGGCATTATTTTGTGATGCCAGAATCACTGAAGGAAGCTTTCCGGTCCGATGGCACCGCGTTCACCGTGCTGGGCGATTCGAACATCACGGCCGGGGCATTGCTGACGAACGGCGTGCCCAAGTATCCCATTTTCATCAGTTTGTCTTCGGAGGCGATGCGGGATGATGAGATTGCACCGCTGACCAACTATGTAGCGGCCGGTGGATTTTTGTTTATCGGCGGATCTTCGTTCACGCGCAACACCAACGGCACAACGCGGGGTGATTTCGCGCTTGCCGTCGCCATGGGTGTTCACATGGTGGCTCCCGGGCTCACCAATTGGGGGCTTGATGCTTCTTTGACCACGCAGACAAATAATCGCATCGTCAATGATCTTCCAGCCGGGTCCAACACCTGGCGCATGCCTTCCTTTTCCGAGGAAATCAACTGGGGAACGTCGCCCTCGCATGTCTTCCTGGCTCCGCACGATGTGTGGCAGGTCCAGTCGGGCGGCGCGACGGTTCTTGCCCAGGGAGACAACTACCCCTACATCCTGATAAAACAGTACGGCAAGGGGTATATCATTTATGACGCCGCCTTCGAACCTTTGGTGTGTCACGGCGGATTCGGCCCGGGAATGTACGCTTACATGATCTTCCGCCGGTCCATTGAATGGGCGTTTGAGTCCGCAAATCTGCCCATCCTCAGGTTGAGCCCGTGGCCGTACCGCTATGATTCTGCATTCATGGTGCGCCATGACCTGGAGAATTACGGCAACGAAATCGCCGACATTACGAACTCGGTTGCCATTGAATACACCAACGGAGTGAAGGCGGATTATTATTTTTGCACCGGCACACTCCGGCAGGACATGTCCACCACGTACAATACGAACCTGGTGATTAATGGCTTGCGGCTCGATGCCACCAGCTTCGGGGCGAGTTTTGGGCCTCATAACGGCGGGCTGAAGAACCCTGACAATTCGACCCTGCTCGAAACGAATGGGGTCGGCTCGAGTTACGATTTCTGGCATTGGGGGCCGGATGAGGTGCTGGATGCCTCGCCGGCGGGCTATGCCAATGGGACGCTCTACGCGTACACGTCCCTGTCAAACTCCTTTGCCAATATCGAGTCGTGGTTTTCGGGCATCGAGAGCAGTTCGATGCGCCTGTGGGTCGCCCCGAATTTCAACGGTACGCGGGAAAATTCATACAGCAATCAGGCCGCCATGGGCGTGAAAATTGCCGGTGACCAGAAAATATCCCCTTTTCCGCATTGGACGCTGTCCACACAAACCTCCGGCCTGCGTTACGCCACCCTGAGCGAACCGGTGAGCGAGTGGTATGTGGGCGGCCTCGTGGCGCAATCTTTGGAGCCATGGCATCCGCCAGGCGTCCATACCAGCGCCACGGTTCACGCGGCGGTGGACTATTATTACAACCAGGGCTTCTTGATCAATATCTACTCCCACACGCTCTCGGACGGCCTGGGTGACGCGGGACCGCTGACGTTCGATTACCTTACTTATTGCGCGAACACCAACCTGCATCCGCGGATCTGGTCGGCGAACGCGATTGGGATTTACAACTGGTGGCTGGCGCGTTCCAACGCGCAAATCAGCGTCAGCTTCAGCACCAACGGCAATCAATCCGTGGCCGCGTTTACCGTCAGCCACGCCACCGACCCCAACACCGCGGTGGATCTTTATATCCCGGCGACGACATCATTTTGCGGTCTGCAGGTCTTCACCAACGGCGTGATTGCGGGCACGAACGGCTACCGCGTCAACGGCCAGTTGGTGAAGGTCCTTGTCGGAACCACCGTGAGCAATGTGCTGGTGAGTTACTATCCACTGGGTTCGCCGGTGAACATTTTCTCGCAGAACTTTGATTCAGTGACCGCCCCCGCGTTGCCGTCCGGCTGGACCACCTCTGCCAGCGGCGTGGAAGTGCCCTGGGTGACGGAAAAGTCGGTGGTGAACACCGTGCCGAACGGGGCGTTCGTGCCGGACGTGACGAACATCGGCCTCAGTTATCTGATTTCGCCGACAATTGCGGTACCGGCCGGCCAGGCCCAACTCAGCTTCATGAACAATTATAACTTGGAGACGGGCTCCGGGTCCGACGGTTATGACGGCGGCGTTTTGGAGATTAAGATCGGCACGGGTTCGTTCACCGACATCCTCACGGCGGGCGGAAGCTTTGTCACCGGCGGCTATAACAGCAGCATCGACACCAATTATCAAAATCAACTGGCGGGTCGGGCGGCCTGGAGCGGAACTTCCGGCGGCTTTATCCAGACCCTGGTGAACCTGCCAGCCGCCGCATCCGGACAGAATATTCAACTGCGCTGGGGTTGTGGCACCGACAATGGAAACGCCTTCGTCGGCTGGTACATCGACACAATCAACATCACCAACCGCCTTTGCGGGTGCTGCAACTCCAACAGTCCGCCGATCTTGCCGTCACAAAGCTCCTTCTCCATCCCCGAATTGACAACCATGGTGGTGACCAACACCGCAACCGACACGAACGTTCCGGCCAACGCCCTGTCCTATCAGTTGATTTCGCCGCCCGCTGGCGCTGTCATCACGAACAACGGCATCATCACGTGGACGCCAGCCCAAAACCAAAGCCCGGGCGCCTACACAATTACCACCGTGGTTTCAGAGAACGGCGGGCCGCCCCTGACGGCGACGAACAGCTTTACCGTCACGGTGACGGAGGTGAATGTCGCGCCGACGTTGCCGGCGATTGGCCCGCAAACGGTGAATGAGCTCGTGACCCTGAAGGTGACAAATACCGCGACCGAACCGAACATTCATTCGGTCACGACGGGCTACGGGCTGGTGAACGCGCCGGGTGGCGCAAGCATCAACGGCAGCGGAGTCATCACCTGGATGCCCGGTCAGAACCAGAGTCCCGGCACCTACACCATTACTACCGTGGTCACGAACAGCAATCCGTACGACACAGTCAATCCGACCTTGACCGCCACGAACGGTTTCAACGTGATGGTAAAAGAAGTTAATGTCCGACCCACGCTGGCATCCATCGGTCTTAAGGCAGTGAATGAATTGGCGACCTTGACGGTGACGAACACCGCGACTGAGTCGAACATCCACTCCGTCACGACCGGCTATGGATTACTGAGCGCTCCGAGTGGCGCGAGCATCAACGGGGGCGGGGTGATCACCTGGATGCCAACCCAGAGCCAGAGCCACAGCACCAATGTGATCATGACCGTCGTTACGAACAGCAATCCTTACGATACGGTCAATCCGACCTTGACCGCCACGAACAGTTTCAACGTGGTGGTGAAAGAGGTAAACGTCGCACCTACGTTGGGGAACATCGGGCTTCAGACGGTGAATGAACTGGCGACACTGACGGTCACGAACACGGCGGTGGAGACGAACATTAACTCGGTCA
>DATMLG010000582.1:0-3361 GCA_035570675.1 Verrucomicrobiia bacterium
CGCCGGTGGCAACGACGGGCAGGTGATTTGCGCCAAGAGATTTTTTCAGTTCCGCGATGAGGCCGCGAATCAAGCCGCGATAACCGTGAACCGCGCCGATGAGCATGGCCTGTTCGGTGTTGCGGCCGATGATGGCCTTCACCTCGCGGATTTTGATGCGCGGCAGCAGGGCGGTTTTTTCGTGGAGATAATCAGTCATGGCGGCGAGGCCGGGCGTGATGATGCCGCCGACGTAATTGCCGGCGGAATCCACGACGTCGAACGTGACGGCGGTGCCGAAATCCACGACGACGGCGGGCGCGCCGAAATGGCGGGCGACGGCGACGGCGTTGGCGAGGCGGTCGGGACCGATGGTGCGGGGCCGGGGATAATCAATGCCAACGCCGCGGATGGATTTGGGCGAAAGCTCCAAACAATCGATACGCCAGCGGCGGCGCACGAGTGCGCGGATGGAGGGCGTCGCGGTGGGAACAACGCTGCACAGGGCCACGCCGTCCAGCGAAGCGCGACCGACGAATTTCTCGACGAACCGCCCTGCCCTGCCCTCGTGCCACGCGGCGGTGGGAAGGTTGGCCTGTTTGACGATGCGATGGCGGTTGGCGAGGCCGAGATGCGTGTGCGTGTTGCCGATGTCGAAGAGGAGGACCATCTCAAATTAAAAGTTAAAAATTCAAAATTAAAAATGTTAAGAGCCAAGCTTCCGCGTCATCCACCGTTCCAGAAGAGGCTAATGATGGAGACAAGACAATCAGAATATTAAAAAATCAAAATTAAAAATTGCGAGTTTCCCGGTCCTGATGTGACCGACCGTTCTTGGTCGCAATTATGATTGACGCAAGTACTCGCTTGATCTCCTCAGCTTCGAGAAGCAACGGGTCAAGTTTCTGTACCGGGATTACACCTGCCTGAGCCAGAATTCGCAGGCCAACGTGAACTTCCCGGGCTTCTTTTAGCGCGATTGCCATCTTTGAAATAAAATCCGCGCGGCTTTGCCCACTTTGTGCTTCTTCGAGGTTGGATACAATGCTGGTGCCGGCCCGAAGAATCTGAGGCATCAGGATGCGCGGGACACCACGCCGTTCATCCAAGCCGTCACAAAGCTTCACAATTCTGACCGCGAACGCGAAAGTACGATCGAGGATTTCCGGGGGCGGTCGACGCTTCTTTTCGGGACCATTTTGCATTTTGCGTTTTTAATTTTTAATCTTTTAACCTGCCTACTTGCGTCATTTTTCAATTGTAACATCACCACCAACTATACGCTCCAGGTGGCCGTGCTGGGTGCGCAGGAGGAGGGCGCCGTCGGCGTCGAGGGATTCAGCGCGGCCCTCGATTTTATGATCGCCGGCACGGATGGCGACACGCTGGCCGAGGGTGGAGCAGTGTTTTTCCCATTCGTCGGCAACGGCCTCGAAGCGGCCGGCGGTAACGCGACCGTAGTCGCGGTCGAGTTCGCGGAGAATTTTTACGGCGAGCTGCGCACGGTCCTGGCGGTGGCCGGTCTCGATTTTGAGGGAGGTGACGTGTTTGCGCAAATCGAGGGGAAATTCGCTCGCGGCGGTGTTCACGTTGACGCCCATGCCGAGGATGACGTATTTGATCTTGTCGAGTTCGGCGCTGAGTTCGGTGAGGATGCCGGCGACTTTTTTTCCGTGAATGAGGATGTCATTGGGCCATTTGATTTCGGGCGTGAGGCCGGTTTGCGCCTGGATGGCGCGGAAAAGAGCGGTGGCGGCGGCGATGGTGAGCTGGGTGGCGGCGGCGGGGCGCATGTCCGGCCGCAACAGGACGGAAAAGGAAAGGCCGCGGCGGGGCGGGGAAATCCATTTGCGGCCGAGGCGTCCCCTGCCCTTCGACTGGGATTCGGCGAAGACAATGGCGCCTTCGCGGACATTATCGCGCGCGAGTTTTTCGACGACATCGTTGGTGGAGGTGGTTTGCTCGAAGACGCGGATGTCGCGGCCGACGGCCTTGACGGGGCCGAGGCTGGAGAGCAAATCGTCCGCGTGCAACACGTCCGGCACGCTGATGAGGCGGTAACCGAGGTGGGGGCTGGCCTCGATTTCGTAGCCGAGGCCGCGGAGTTCCTCGATGCGCGCCCAGATGGCGGCGCGGCTGATGCCGAGCTGATGGGAAATCTCGGTGCCGGCGACGCCCCCATCGCCGGCGGCGCGAAGGGCGGTGAGGATTTTGGTGTCGATGGTCATGCGTCAGGCTTCCTCGAAATCGAGGCCGATGTCCACGGCGCGGGCGGAGTGGGTGAGCGCGCCGACGGAGATGTAATCGACGCCGGTTTCAGCGATGGCACGGACGCTGGCGAGATTGACCCCGCCGCTGGCCTCGGTTTGGGCACGGCCTCTGACCTTCTCAACAGCGAGGCGGAGCTGGATGAGCGTCATGTTGTCGAGGAGGATAAAATCGGCGCCGGCCGCGGCGGCCTGGTCAACTTGTTCGAGCGCGTCGGCCTCGACTTCGACCTTGAGCTTGGGATAGCGGGCGCGGGCGCGGGCAACGGCGGCGGCGATGGCGTTGGGAGATTCGTTGCGCAAGGCGGCGAGATGGTTGTCCTTGATGAGGATCATGTCGTGAAGGCCGTGGCGGTGGTTGTTGCCGCCGCCGCAAGTGACGGCGTATTTCTCGAAGCGCCGCCAGCCGGGGGTGGTTTTGCGGGTGTCGAGAATTTTTGTATTCGTGCCCCTGACGGCTTCAACGAACTGGGCGGTAAGCGTGGCGACGCCGGAGAGACGCTGGATGAAATTGAGGGCGGTGCGTTCGGCGGTAAGAATGGCGCGGGCCGGGCCGGCGATTTCTAGGAGGACCTGGCCGTCCTTGAGGGCTTCGCCGTCGGCGGCAACGCGGTTGATTTGGACGGCGGGAGAAAGTTCGCGGAAGGCGGCCTCGGCGAATGCAAGCCCGGAGGCGACGAGAGGCTCGCGGGATTTCATCAACGCCTTCGCGGAGGCGGTTTCGGGCACGGTGGCGAGAGTGGTGGCATCGCCGCTGCCGATGTCCTCGGCGAGGGCGAGTTGGACGGCGCGGCGGATTTCGTCATCGGTCAACAAACCCATGAGGCGACAGCATGGCGGAGGGGACGGAAACTGACAAGCCGGTTCAGGCGACCCGGAAGGTAATTCGCTGATTATTAAGAAATTGACATGGTTGGCGGCTCGGGTGGAGGCTCAACATGGCACCTGAACTGCTGAATTCGTCCCGGGTTATGAGCATGTTGCCACCACCAATTCCGTTGTCCGCGAAGGTCCGAAACGACAATACGTTTTCGAACCGGGCCTCGCTGGTTTGCCTGCTGTCACCATTGATTTTGGTGGGGCTGGGCTATGGTTTTCATTACGCCAGCAATAAA
>DATMLG010000583.1:0-6889 GCA_035570675.1 Verrucomicrobiia bacterium
CCCATTTCCCATTCGGCGCAGGAATACGGCCCCGGGCGCAGAATCACCCACAAGCCTTCTTCCTGCGCGATGCGGCAAAATTCCGCGTCGTCGGCCTGGCCGCTCCACACAAATTCACCCGGCTTCGGCTCGTGTAAATTCCAAAACAAATAAGCGCAGACCGTGTTCAAGCCCATCGCCTTGGCCATCTGCAGGCGTTGGCGCCAGTATTCCTTCGGCACTCGCGCCGCGTGAATTTCGCCGCAACGAATTTGGATTCTTTGACCGTCCAGCAGAAAGTCGTTGGTGCCAATGGCAAAAGTGTGCGGGGTCTTTTCCGCATCCTGGACGCCGGCGGCCACCGCCCCGCCGGCCATCAATCCCGCCAGCACCCCCATCCAAATTGCTCGTTTCAATTTCATGGTCCCAATTCGATTCCAGCGATGCAGGTTGGTCAACAACATAGCGGACTGATTATTGCCTCGAACCGGGATCATGGATAAACCAGCCGGAAGAAGACGTTGCTCTGCGCCGGGTCAAACGGCAGCCATACCTGATCCGTGGAAGCCGAATTCGAAACCGTCACCCATGCGCCCGGAACCGCAAGGCCGGCGGTGTTCATCTGCAGCCGCCAGCCGGTGTGGTCAGACGGCCAGTTTAATTGAACGCCGTTGTTTGTCCTCATGAAGCCGGAGGGAAAGACTGTCGTGGACGCCGGGCGCGCGACAAGTTCAGCTGAGTAACCGGATTCCTCTCCGAGAATGTTCAACGCGGTGACGACATAAAAGTAGGCCGTGCCGTTCTGCACGGCGCCGTCGAAACAGGCATTGTTCGTGGTGGCGTTGACAATATTGGTGTAAGGGCCGCCGGAAGTGGTGCCGCGATAGACATTGTAAAATGAACCGTTGCCGGTCCAACTCAAGGTGACGCTTCGATTCGAGTAGGCAATGGAGGCGTTGGGCGGCGCGGCGGTTGCAATCGTCACAGGCTGGTAGGGCTTGATCAGGCGCCACTGCGTGGCCGTGCTGGGTGCCGGGTCGTTGATCATGCTCAATGAAATTGCCGGAGCCGTGCCGGTGGCCAGGATGCTTTGCGATGCCGCCAGATTATCAAGATAGTAGTAACCGCTGCCGTCCGGGCCGTTGAACCACCAATCCACGGAGGCATTGGCGGTGCCCAACGGGGCCAGGTCCAGCGTCCCGGCATTGTTGCGCAGACGCCGGCCATCGTTCAAAGAGATGACATACCAATGATTCGTTTCCGGCGCAGGCAGAAGCGCCCATTCCGTCGTTGCATTCCGGACATAGATGGTGGATGCCTGCGGCGTGCCGGAGGTGCTGGCATCGGTCAGGCGAAAACTCGTACCCAGGTTGTGAATGATATAGGGCGTCCTGGCATGCAAGGTGAGATCGCCGTCCCAGGTGGCGTAAAGCTCGCCATACGGGGAAAGGGTGGCCCCATCGGCGAGAAAGAAATTGCCGCGATAACCATTGTCCACCCACGGACTGGCGCTGTTGTTGCCGCTGAACGGGAATATGGCGTAGCGCTTCAGCCAGTCCTGGCCTTCGGCCTGCCACATGAATTCGGCAAGAAAGTTGTAGTCGTCATTCTCCGACCATGCCTGGGTGTTGTTCCAGTCCACCGGCGAAAATTCCGTAAGCCACACCGGACGGCCCCAGGTCGTGTACGCTCCATGGAGATTGTTGATGAGCGAGGAGGCGTTTGGCGGCACATACAAGTGTACGGCAGTGTAGTCCACGCGGTAGTTGTTGCTCGCGATCAGGCTGAAGAAAGTATAGGCCCATGAGTCATAGGTGTTTTGCATCGCCGGACTCAGGAGCGGAACGCCGAGGGCCTGAAGCTGCGGCCAAAGCCCAATCACCTGGGTGGTGGTCATATTCGCCTGGGTGCTGTTGTCGGGCTCATTATACGTGAGGAGGTAGTCGGGCGTAGTCTGCGAGCGCCAGCCCGGGGAACGTGACTGGACATCGCTCAATGGCTCCCAGCTTGCATCATGAATCATCGGCACAAAATTCACCTGCGGCGGCAGGGCGACCCCGGTGTGGTCGTCGTAATTATAAGCCCAGTTCAATCCGAACTGCGCATAGTCGCCCTCGTAGCCAGCGCAGCCTTTCTTCGGAAAATGCGTTTGGTAGTTGAACTGCCAGAGTTGGTACGGACTGGCCGACGGCGCAACCAGGGTCACCTTGGGCGGATTACCGTTGTCA
The DNA here is from genome assembly GCA_035570675.1 of Verrucomicrobiia bacterium. Classification (GTDB taxonomy): domain Bacteria; phylum Verrucomicrobiota; class Verrucomicrobiia; order Limisphaerales; family Pedosphaeraceae; genus DATMLG01. The sequence continues at coordinate 2,208 of DATMLG010000583.1, forward strand.
GTCTGCAGAACCAGATTGCTGGCCGCATTGAAGATGCGGTAATAGCCGCCGCCGGCGGTCACCAGGTACCACTGCTGGGCGCTTGCCGCCGTGTAGAAAATGCTCAACGGAACCGCCGCGCCCGGGACGGCGGTGTTGTTCTGGGCGCCGATGCAACGCCAGGTGGAGCGCTGGCACAGGCGAAAGGTGCCGTTTTGCGGGTTGTAAAGCACTTCGAACTGTTGCTCGGTCGCCCCGTTGGTGTACGCCTCCTGACTGGCCCCGCTCAGACTGGCGACCAACGGATTGGTATTGCCCTGGTTGACAATCGTCCAGAAGCCATCGCCGAAGCTGTCGAACATGAATTGATTCGTCGCAAAACCGGCCACGGTCACACTTTGCGCGGCGCTCAAACCGCCCAAGGACGCGATCAAGTTCGCCGTTGCTCCCGGTGTGAGCGCGGTGACCTGACCGGAAGCGGTCACAGTGAGCACATTCGAATTATCGGTATAAACCGTCGGCGAACCATACGTGAAAAGGTTTACGTTCGAGACACTGGCATAATTACCCGTGAACTGCGCCTGCTGCGTCCCGCCGGCGGACATTTGATTGGTCAACATCAATTGCACCGAGAGCAACGCGCCCGGATTGGTGATGATTTGACCGGGGCCGGACGCGGCGTCCAGCGCGACCCGTTGCGGGCTCAATGCGCCGTTGTAGATGCGGAACTCATCCACGTTTAAAGGAGCATACGGGTCGGCGGTATAAAGTGACCGGCCAACATAGCTATGAGCGTCATTTACCGAGCCAAGCGATATTGTTTCAGAAGTATTGATTCCTGCCAGCGCGCCGTTGGTGTAAACGGCCAAAGTATGCGCAGGCGGATTGTAGATCGCGACCACATGAGTATTTTTCAGCCCCGACCAGCCGCTGCCAGCGGCATTTTGCTCGCCATTATAGCCGGGATCGACGCCGCTGATGGTGATGCGCGCCGCCTGGGGGGCGCAAAAGATGTAGTCTTCCCCGGCACCGCTGCTGTCCGTGTTCCCAAGCGAGAACAAGTAACTATTTGCCGGCAGAGCCCCAAAATCGGCCCAGGCCTCGACAGTGACGGCTGAGTCAAAAGTGATGAGCCCACCCGGCAAATTGAGATACGTTCCGCTCGCGCCATTCAACACAAGCTGGCCGCCGGTGATAACGGCGCCTCCCTGGAGCGTACCATTGGCGGAAGCCACCACATCGGTCGCGGTCGTGCTGCCGTTGGGTTCGCTGTAGAAACTATAACGATGAGCGAGCGTTTGGGCCGGCACCAAGGCAGGCAGAAAGATTGAAAACAAAGCACAGCAGGCGGCCAGGCGGGCACGGATTCGATTCGGCTTTCTCATTATTTCAAAAATATAACCGGGCACCCGGAAATCTGTGGTCATGCTTTTGCCGCGCCAACCACATGTCAACGTTCAATTCTGCAACCGGAAAAATTGTGCGCTACCGGAAACCGGCACGGTGACCTGCCACCTGCCGCTGACAATTTGCGCGGCCGGCGACACTGCCATCCAGGTGCCGGAGGACAGACTGGTTCGCGACATGAGAGTGAAGCTGGCCGAGCTTAGCGACCAGGACAGCATCAAATTACCCCCGGACAGGGAGGCGCTGAGGGTGGGACTGCCCGTGCTCAAAAGTTGGGATGGACCGAGCATCTGTGTGGCCGCAATTTCGTTGCTTTGCATTGCGCCGTTGTAGATGCGGAATTCATCGACGCTCAAGTCGGGATACGGGTCGGCATTGTAAAGCGACCGGCCGATGTAATTGAGGACACTGCTCACCGAACTCATCGGCACCGTCACCGAGTTGTTTACCGCCACCAGGGAGCCGTTCGTGTAGAGGGCGAGATAGCTGCCCGACGGATTGTACACTGCCACCAGGTGGAGGTTGGTGTGAAAGCTCAAGTCGCCGGTCCCTGAGGCATTTTCTTCGCCGGTGTAGCCAGGATCAGAGCTGGTGATGGCGATGCGTCCGCCCTGGGGTGCGCAGAAGATGTAATCCATCCCCGAGCCCCCGCCATCGGTGTTGCCGAAACCGTAGAAAAAGCAGTTCACCGGCAGTTGATCCGGAAAGGTCGCCCACGTTTCGATGGTCACCGCGGAATAATTGCTGAGGATTCCCGCCGGCAACTGGACGTATTGCGAACTGGCCGCCGAGAGTGACACCTGGCCGTTGGCAAAGGTGCCGCCGTTCGGCAGTATGCCGTTCCAAGCCGGACCGCCCACCGAATCGCTGGCGTCCGAAGTGAAGCTGTAGCGATGCGCCAGAACCGCTGGCGGTGGCGGAGAAACGGTGATGGCCACCGAGTTCGTGTAAAATGTGGAGGTATTTCCGCTGATGTAATCATAGACGCCGGTCAAATTGGCTGTGCCGACTCCCGTGGCCTGAAGGGTTCCGGATGAGGCAACGGTGAAAACGCCGGGGTTGTCCGAACTCAAGGCAAGATTGGGGTCTCCGATCACGCTGACGTTGTTGGCCAGGGTGAAGTTCAAATAGGCCGCAACCGTATATGTGTTGTTCAGGTAAAGCGGCACGGCGCCCGGATTTACGACAAAACTCGTGAGCGTGCCGACGTCATAATTTGTCCGGTCGGGTCCCGCTTGAAAACTCGCGGCGATTTGGAACTTGTTGAGTTCCCCGTCATAGACCCGGAATTCGTTGATTGACCCGTTCAGCCAGGCATCGCCGGACCACAATGAGTGTCCCAGAAAACTGAAGACATCATTGATGGAAGCGATGTAATTGCCGCCGGTTGAGCCTGACGCCGCGAGGACACCGTTGGTGTACAGGCCGAGAAACTGCCGGGACGGAGACGGATTAAACACGGCCACCAGATGAATATTCGTCTGGCCCAGAAGATTGTTGATATTAAGGCCGGCCTCGCCACTGGTGCCGGGCATGGTATCAGTGGCGGCCAGCCGCGCATTGCCGCCATTGGCGGCATTATTTGCGGCCAGGAAAATGTAATTCCCCCCGGAGGAACCCGAAATGTTGCCAAAGTCAAACAGGCGCGCCCAAGCGCCATTGACCGGATTGAACGTGGCCCAGGCTTCAAACGTGAGGGCTCCGGTCGTGATATTCGTCGTGGTGATGATGCCCGGCCCAAAATCCACGTAATCCCCCGAAGCTCCGGTGAGATTGAGCTGGCCATTGACAATCGAGGCATGGCCGCTCGCGTTGAAGAAGGTGCCATTGGCCGTGCCGATAGAATCGTTGGCAGTGCCGTCGTTGAAGCTGTACCGGTGGATCAGCCGGGTTGACGGGGCCGCAACCACGGTCACAGCCTGGGTGGCAATGAGGCCATTGTAGGCGGCCGAAATGGTGGTGGTTCCCGGGCCGGCGCCGATGACCAGTCCATTGCCGTTCACCACCGCGACGCTTGTGTCTGATGAAGACCAGGCGACCGCGTAGTTGCTGGCGAGGTTGACGGGTTGCCCGGAAATCATGGCCAGCACCGTGGCGGGCGCCTCCTGGCCAACGCAGAGCGGCGACAGGAACTGCACCTGCAGATTGGTGGCGCTGTTAAAACCGCTGCCCTGCAATTTGAAGATGGAAAGCGAATTGGCCGGAAGCGAGACGGTGAAATTCGTGCCCGCATTGTTGATCGAGTTGGTCACCGGGAAAACATGGGTCGGTAACGCAAACGAATTCGTGGCCCCGGAGTTGCCGGAGAGCTGGATGACGGTGGCGCTGGAGGCGACCGAGGCGACGCCATTCACATTAAATGTCGCTGACATCGCGCTGTTGTTGACATTGACGGCCTTGACGATGATCTGCCCCGATGATTGGGCGAGACTCGAAGAGACATAGAGCGGATTGCCGGAAACGGCGACCGCGGTGGGCAGCACCACATTGCCGCGATTGAGGCTGAACATCTGCTGCACATAATACGAGGGCGTGCCGTAAACCTGGGTGCCGTTGAAGTAAATCAGATCCGGATACCAGTTGGCATTGCTGACGTTGCAAAATAGGGGCGCATAACATCCCATCACCACGAGGTCCGAATTGCGTTCCATGCCGGTCATCCACGCGGCCTCCCCGATGGCATTCTGCAGCGTGGCAGGAAAGGTAGCCGGCGGGATGCTGTAAGCCACGGCATATTCGCCGACAAAAATTTTCGGGCCGCTGCGGCTGTAGCTGTCGTACTTTGTCGAATTCTGCGCGAACCAGGCGGCGCTGTTATAGTAGTGTTCGTCCAGCATTTGCACCGGGGCGGACGTCGGAATGGTGCCGAACGAATCTGCGATGACGTTTACGCCGGGGTAGTTCGAATGGATTGCGTTGTAAAACGGGGCGTAATTGGCATTGTAAGCGGTGCCGCTGTTTTCGTTCCCGATTTCAATGTATTGCAAATTGAACGGCGCAGGATGGCCGTTCGCGGCCCGTTGTGCCCCCCAGGGAGTGTTCGTGTCACCGTCCGCATATTGGATTGCATCCAGCGCCTCCTGCACCCACGGGCCAAGATCGTTGGTCGAAACCGTCTGGCTGCCGGCGATGCCACAATTGACACACAACAGCGGCAAGGCTCCCAGGTCCTCGCACATCTGCAAATATTCGTGGTAGCCAAGGCCGTTGTCGACCATGTAACCCCAAATGTTTGACCGCTCGATGCGGTTGGCCGGGTTTCCAACTGTGAGTTCCCAATGATACGCGTCAGCCAG
>DATMLG010000584.1:0-3117 GCA_035570675.1 Verrucomicrobiia bacterium
CACACTGAACCACCGCGAAAACGCACAGGGCGTGGATTTGAACCGCGACTACTTGAATCCCAAGACGGACGAAATCCGCGCGCACATCGCCTGGCTGGAAAAGCAGCCGACCTTCGACATCTCGCTCTGCCTCCACGAAGACTGGGAGTCCGCCGGCTTCTACGTTTATGAATTGAATCCTGATGGCCGGCCGTCGTTCGCCAAAACCATCGTAAAGCGCGTATCGGAAGTGTGCCCGATTGATCCGTCGCCGGAAATCGAGGGCCGCTCCGCGAGCGGCGGCATCATCAATCCCAGCATTGACCCGCGGACGCGCCCGCTTTGGCCGGAAGCGTTCTATTTGATCATGAACAAGACGCGGCTTTCGTACACGCTGGAGGCGCCTTCCGACTTCACCCTGCAGACACGAGTCAACGCACTTGTCGCAGGCGTGAAGACGGTCCTAGGCGGGGAAAAGGATGACGCAGCAAGGTGAAGCCCTGCCCTGCCCTAGGAGTAATTCTCCATCCCCGCGCAGGAGCAAACCAAGTTCCGGTCGCCAAAGACATTGTCAATGCGGCCGACCGAAGGCCAAAATTTGTGTTCACGCAACCACTTGGCCGGGTAGCCGGCCTGTTCGCGCGAATATGGACGATCCCATTTGTCGGAGGTCAGAACGTCGGCGGTGTGCGGGGCGTTTTTGAGCAGGTTGTTTTGCCGGTCGGCCTGGCCAGACTCGATGGCCTGGATTTCCGCATGGATGCCGATCATGGCGTCGCAGAAACGGTCGAGTTCCTCCTTTGATTCGCTCTCGGTCGGCTCGACCATCATCGTGCCGGGAACCGGCCAGGAAATTGTCGGCGCATGAAACCCGTAATCCATCAGGCGTTTGGCGACGTCCTCGACGGTGACGCTCTTGAAGTGACGCAGGTCGAGAATGCATTCGTGGGCGACGAGCCCGGCGTGGCCCTTGTAAAGCACGGGAAAAAACGGATCGAGCCGCTTCGCGATGTAATTGGCGTTGAGGATGGCGACTTGCGTGGCCTGCTTCAGCCCGGCGGCACCCATTGCTGCGATATACACCCAGGAAATGGGCAGGATGCCGGCGCTGCCCCACGGCGCCTCCGCCACCGGGCCGGTTCGCAGCTCCCCGCCGCCCATATCCACCGCCAGATGGCCCGGCAGGAACGGCGCCAGATGCGCGGCGACACCAATCGGTCCCACGCCCGGACCGCCTCCGCCGTGCGGAATACAAAATGTCTTGTGCAAGTTCAAATGGCAGACATCTGCTCCGATGTCGCCGGGCCGGCACAGTCCGACCTGCGCGTTCATATTCGCACCGTCCATATAGACCTGCCCGCCGTTGGCGTGAATGATTTCGCAGATCTCACGAATTGTTCCCTCGAAAACTCCGTGTGTCGAAGGGTACGTAATCATCAAGCCCGCCAAATCCGCGCGATGTGCTTCAGCCTTTGCTTTCAGGTCCGCGACGTTGATATTGCCTTCCGTGTCGCAGGCCACAGCAACGACCTTCAATCCTGCCATTACCGCGCTGGCCGGGTTCGTGCCGTGCGCGGACATGGGAATCAAACAAATGTTCCGGTGCGCGTCGCCGCGCGATTCATGCCAGGCGCGGATGACGAGCAGGCCCGCGTATTCGCCCTGTGAACCGGCGTTTGGCTGCAACGAGACCCCGGCGAATCCCGTGATTTCCGCAAGCCATTCTTCCAGTTGCCTGAAAAGACCCCGGTAGCCCTGCGTCTGTTCGGGCGGCGCGAATGGATGCAACTTGGCAAATTCCGGCCAGGAAACAGGATACATTTCGACGGCGGCGTTCAGCTTCATCGTGCAGGAGCCCAACGGAATCATGGAGTTGCACAGCGACAAATCCCGTGACTCGAGTCGTTTAATGTACCGCATCATCTCGGTTTCGGAGTGGTAGGAATTGAAGACCTTGTGGGTGAGAAATGGTGAATTGCGCGCGAGCTGTTGAGGAATGGCTGAGAGGCGATCATGCGCCATGTCCGCGACGTAAAAACCGATGGGGCCGTCCGGCACGAACGCCTGAAGCAGGTAATCCAGATCCTTCAAGGTGGTCGTTTCATCCAATGAAATCCCGACCGTACGCTCATCGATGATACGGAAATTCAATTGGAGCGCCCCGGCATTCTTTGCGACGGAATCGCTGGGCTGCGCGCCCAGGTGGATCTGCAAAGTATCGAAGCAAGAATCATTCTCCACCTTGAAATCGAGCTTGCGCAAGGCGGCAGCCAGAACGCAGGTCAGCATGTGAACGCGCCGGGCAATGTTTTTTAATCCCTCCGGCCCGTGAAAGACGGCATAAAACGAAGCCATGTTCGCCAGCAGCGCCTGCGCGGTGCAGATGTTGCTCGTGGCCTTTTCGCGGCGGATGTGTTGCTCGCGAGTTTGCAGGGAAAGCCGCAGCGCCGGCTGGCCGCGCGAATCCTTGGATACACCCACCAACCGCCCCGGCATCTGGCGTTTGAAGGCGTCACGCGTCGCAAAAAAGGCCGCGTGCGGGCCGCCGAAGCCCAGCGGCACGCCGAACCGTTGCGCGCTGCCGATGGCGATGTCCGCGCCAAATTCGCCGGGCGGCTTCAGCAACACCAGCGCCAGCAAATCCGCAGCGACAGTCACCATCGCGCCAGCCGCATGGGCGCGTTCGATGAAGCCCGAGTAATCGTGAATGGCGCCGTAGGTGTCAGGATATTGGACCAATGCCCCGAAAACCGTTTCATCGAATTTGAATTCTTGAGGATTGCTGACGACGATTTCGATGCCCAATGCTTTGGCCCTGGTCCGCACCACATCAATGGTCTGCGGATGGCATGTCTCTGATACAAAAAATGCGTTGCGGCCGTCCTTCAATGCGTGGCACATGGTCATCGCTTCGGCGGCGGCCGTGGCCTCGTCCAGCAGCGACGCGTTGGCAATGTCCATGCCGGTGAGGTCGCAGATCATGGTCTGAAAATTCAGCAGCGCCTCCAGTCGTCCCTGTGCAATCTCCGCCTGGTAGGGCGTGTAGGGTGTGTACCAGCCGGGATTTTCCAGAACGTTGCGCTGAATCACCGGCGGGGTGATGCAATCGTGATAACCCATGCCGATGAACGAGCGAAA
>DATMLG010000585.1:0-4855 GCA_035570675.1 Verrucomicrobiia bacterium
GGCCACCAGCCGGCAAAGTCCCAGCCCTTTTGCTTGGGGCTGATCAAATTTTGAATGGCCGTGTCGCGCTTCTCCCCGGCGTCGGCGTTCAGATGGCCCAGCAACAAATCCAGGCCGCGCGCGTCGAGGAGGGTGTGGTTCCAGGAAAGATAAAGCAGGCTGGTCCCGTCAGCGTGCTTGACCACGTCAAATGCCAGGGCCGGGCCGCTGGCGGCGTGCAGTTTGCGCGCCGAGACCACTGGCGGAAGCGACCAGGCGGGCTCGGGGCCTCCATTTTTATCGACGTGTTCGAACAATACGGTTCGGGGATTCACGGTGGTGCGCCAAAGCGCAGGAACGATGGGCAGCGGGCGGAAAATTTGCACGCGGGCCAGCCAGTCGAGGACGGGCGAAGTAGCCAGGCTGCGGCGCAACCGCTCCATGTCGAAACCGTTTTCCAGCCGGATTACGGCGCAGCAGACATTGCCCGGCAGGCCGGCCTGCCGCATCCGGCAATCCTGGCCGTGCATGAAGTAATCGCCGGCGGCCAATCGGATCTGACGGGGCAAGTCAGGCATAGTCAGCCCGCGGTCAGGGTGGCGTGTGGTTGTTGCGGGCCAGCTCCGCGATGCAGTTCGCGAGCGTGGCCATGGAGGTGAGATTGTTGCCCGTCAGATGCGAATCGGGCACGCGCACACCGATGACGCGCTCGCAAAATAGCAACAACTCGACCAGCGCAAAGGAATCAACACCGGCATCGGCAAGCGGGCTGTTTTCGTCAAAATCGGTTCCTTCAGCCACAAAGTTGGTCCGCGCGAACTGGCAAAGTTGCGCGGCGATGGTCTTGGGGTCCTGCTCTGGAATCATTGCCGGGTCGCGTCGGTGGCGAGGTTGCGGTCACCCATAAATGCAGCGTGACCGGCGGGTGGGAAAACCCGGCCGTTGCCTGCGTCAAAACAAGGTGATTTTTTGCCAACGATCATTAAATTATGGGTGAATGGTATGGCGCGATTGGAAAGGGCGTCAAGCCCGGAAGTGCGCCGGCGCGGGGCGGCATAATTTGCTTGCCGGGCTGAACCGCCTCCCGGAACATGCAGCGCGCATGCAAGTTCCAATCACAAACCAGATCGCCGTTCCGGCCCAACCGTGGTCACGAAAGAAGGAAATTGTCGTAAAGTTTGTGGTTTTGACCTTGTTCACTGTGGTCCTGGGTTTGGCCCAGGGCTGGGCGACCACCAGATATTACAAGCCCGATCAGATGCCCGGCTTCCGCATGGGTTTGCTGCACGGATTTTTGATGCCGGCGGCCTTGCCGACCCTCGTGATGGGGCATGATCTGCCGATTTATGCCACGAACAATCAGGGGCCTCCCTACAAAATCGGCTACATCATCGGCCTCAACTCGTGCGGCACCATTTTCTTCGGCATCAGCTTCGTGCGTTTCCGCCGGCGAACTCAGTAAAGGCCGCCACGATAGATTTCGGTGACGTTCAAGGGCCCTCCTCCCCAGTAACAGGTTGGCGGGAAAATAAATTTCTTCCGCGCCCGCTCGTAAATCAGTTTGACGGGATGCGCGGGAATGTTGGGATCGTAGGCGTCGAATTCCATGGTCTGCTCCGACTCGGTCAGGCCATAGAGCATGATGCCGTGATTGATGGTGATGCGCGGGAAACGGAACAAATGCACCGGGACAATGCCGCGTTCTGGCAGCGCCCGTTTCAACCGCCGCACCATGCGTTGCCGGTGACGCCAGATGACCGGGAAGATCATCCGCCAGTGGCTCCTGAGAAAATAAGATTCCCATGCCTCGCCGCATTCCGCCTTCAGCAGCGTTTCTTGCGCCCGGCTGAACGAACGCAATCCGTCGTAACCGGGAATGGTCAGCCGTTGCGGTTCCGCGCAGGGGTGGCGCGGATTGCGTGAGACGATTTCACGAACCAATTTGACGTAAACTGATGTTTCCGCCACGGGCAGTTCGGGCGCAAAACGGGCGTGATAGAAAAACTGCCGCACGGAACGCACCATGACGAAGCAGCGATGGTAATAGGTGGGAGGCGGGTCGGTGTTGAAGGTGGTCATGTGACCGGTCACCGGATCGAACCGGTATTGCCAGACCAATTCGTGGGCGTAGGCAAACGTATCGCGCTCGAATTGAAAAGTGCTGAGGGAGTTCACTGAAGGTGTCACCATGACTGAGTCCGACGCCAAGGGGCGGCGTTTTTCGGGGCCGGACGGAATGCGCGGCGTGGCAACATCGGCGGAACTGCGGTTCATGGGCCGGGAGATTTTCCCGGCACCGCCGGGGACTGTGCCGGTTCGCCGCTCAAGGTCAACTCGGCGGACAGGACGCGGTTGTTGGCGATGTAGGCGGAAACCTCCGCCTGAATCAGGGCGCCAAGACGGCCGGTGATGGCGGCCTCAATGCGAAGGGTCTGGCCGGGCCGGACCGGACCAAGGATTTTGACGGCGCGCAGCGCGGTGAGCTTCAAACGCGGCATGGAAGGATTGGCCGGATCTTCCTGCGCCACCATCCCCGCCACCTGCGCGCCCGCTTCCACGAGCAGCACGCCGGGCAGGATGGGTTCGCCTGGAAGATGGCCGCGCAAATAGTATTCATCGCCGCGAACACGATATTCGCCAACACCTTCCACTCCCGGCGTCAGGCTCAGGAGGCGGTCCACGAAGCGAAACTCCGGGCCGTGCGGCAGTGATCTCATGGCCAGTTGCAGAAGGTCAATCATGACGCTTATTGATGCAACGGTTCGACGACCGTGAAATCCGCCGGCACTTTCAACTCGAACCGCGCGTCATCAATGGATTGATTCATCACCACATGGGAGAAATCATTGCGCAGCTTGGAGCCGTCGGCGAATTTCATTTCAGTGAGGGCGATGGAAAAATCGTTGGTGCTAAAACCGATGACAATCTGGCCGATGAATTTGCGGGCGGAGGCGCTGTTGGGCTGAAGGGTCATTTGCAGGACGGAATTGGTCTCAGCCGCCGCAAGCAAACGGAACTGCTTCTGCATGGTGGCGCGGTCGCGCGGGAGTGTGGCATCCAGCAGGGAGAGCGCGTCCTTCAACTGGGCGGGCGGGTTGTCGAGTGAATATTTTTCGACGCGCTTGAGCTGGGGATACATGATGAGCAACTGGTCCGGCTGGCGCAGGACGACGGTTTGCGGCGGATCGCCAAGTTCCCAGCGAAACTCGCCCGGCCGCACCCAGACTTTGCCCGCGGTCACCAGCGGTTGCGCAAGGACTTTCAGCGAGCGGGTCTGGGTAAAATCACCCGTCCAGCTTTGCAAATTGGTCTGGACCATGAGCCACTTTTCAAACAGCGCATTGGTGTCTTGAGCGCCGGCGAAAGTGACGGCAGCAAGCCAGGAAATCCAGAAGCTGTATTGAAAAAGGCGCGCTACCCGGCCGCGGGCCAGATGGGAACGAATTGATACCATTGGTCGAGATCCTTGCAGATTTCGGGCTCGAATGCACGCAGGATTTGCTGGGTCAGCTCGCGGCGAGCTTCGCGGTCGCCCAGCGCCCGGCGGTCATAGGTAAACTCAGGAAGCACCTTCACCGCAAACCCATCAGGCCGACGAACAATCGTCACGCCGATCAAGGCGCAGCCCGAGGCCCGCGCAAGTTCCGCCGCGGCAAGCGAGGCATTGAAGGGTTGACCAAAAAACTGGACGGGCACACCACCCTGCTCCGGCGGCCGGTCGAGCGAGATGGCGAGGTCCGCGCCGGCCTGAAGTTGTTTGATGACTTCAACAAACGCGAAGCTGTCGCGGCCGATGATCAACGTATCAACCCCGAAGCGCGCGCGCGAAGCCTTGCGCATTTCCGTGAGGCCGTCATCGGGTTCGGCGAGTGTCAGGATGGTCAGGCGAATGCCGAGTTGTTTGAGCAGGAGGCCGCCATGTTCCCAGTTGCCGAGGTGCAGGGTGATGAAGAGCGTGCCGCGTCCGCGCTTGCGGGCGGCGTGGATGATGTCCAGTTCAGGGGGATTGGTCAGCCAGTTTTTTACCGGCACGCCATTTTCGACGCTCCATAGATCCACGAGCTTGGCGGCGAATTTCCGATGGAGCCGATGGGCGGTTTTAACGGCGGCCGTTCGGTCGCCGGCCAGCGCGGGCAGAAGATTTTGCACCACGATTTCGCGCCGTTGCCGCTGGAAAAAATAATAAAATTCAGCGACAGCAATGCTGAAGGCCTTCACTAGTCCGGCCGGCAGGATGCGCACGACAGTCATGCATACCCGCCACAAGCTGCCACGATAGAGAGCGGACGGTGCCTTGGGTTCAGGGGATGGGTTCACGGAAACTCAGCCCCGCGACGGGGGTTTTGGACTCAAACACGCCCACCAGGCGGGGAGGAGAAACACGGAGATGAGCATGTTCGCGCCGATGCCGACCGCGCACACCTTGCCAAGGCTGGCCATGCCGGCGTTGCTCGAAAAGGCCAGCGAACCGAATCCAGCCATGGCCGTGCCGCCGCACAACATCAACGCTCGGCCGACAGACCTGCGGGCCATCGCCAGATCGCCGCCATGTCGCCGCAGCGCAAGTTGCATGAAGATGCAGTAATCCACCCCCGTGCCCAATATGAGCGGGAGTGCCATGAGATTCATGAGATTCCACGACCAACCGCTGATGGCCATCGTCGCCAGCAGGAACAGTCCGCTCATGCATAGAACGGCAATTCCCAGCAGAATTTCCGTCATGCGCCGGAAAGCAAACCAAAGCGATGCCAGCACCAAGATAACCATCGGCGTCACCACCTGCCACATTCTGGCCTGCACACGTTTCAGCGTCGCCGCGCCAAGCAATTGCCAGCTGGAAAGGAAGGCGCCCTTTTCTGCCAGCCGCGAAGAAAGA
>DATMLG010000586.1:0-22485 GCA_035570675.1 Verrucomicrobiia bacterium
GGGATGCTCGGATGCCGCCAGCAATCGTGTCCGTCCATGATATCCAATTGTTGCGCGTCGGCCTCCAACGGATAGCCGCTTCCCGAATGACTGTGGTCCGCCGTCGCGATAAGCGGGCATTTCACGCCCAACGTCTCCCGCAAATAGGAACTCATGTCCTTGAAAAAACCGGACTGCAAGTCGGAGAAAAACCGGCACTCCGCGTAATACCGTTCCTTCGGCGCGTTGCGTATCGCCGGACCTTTCAACCGGGGAACGGGCTGGTCCGGACCAACACCGGCCAGGGCGCGGAACTCCGCGACTTTTTCCGGCGCGACATTTTTGAGCAGCCAGGCGTTGAACAGGTCGGTCAATTCCTGGTCGTAGGCGTTGTTCCCGCTCCAGCCGATGCCGATGCCGTCTTCGTTCACAATTTCCACAATTGCGATGCCCGGCTCGTCCACATAGGCCTTGTGGGTGTACGGATTGACATGCGTCAGCAATTGTTTGGCATAATCTTTTTCCAGTTCAATCAAACGCTGGTCGAACAGCAACGGCCCCTTGCCTTCGCGCAAGGCCGGAACATTGTCTCCCGGCTTGAACTGCCGGCCTACGTTCAAATTGAAATCCACGTAAATCCCGCGCTTCATGATTTCCGCGAGAAAAAAATCCTCGTTATCAAGCTGCGCCGCATCGAAGTGCTGGCTGTCATCGCGGGTCCCGTCAATCATCCCGCGCGGCGCGGCGAGGTCAAGGAACTGCAGACGCACGAGATTTACGCCATACCGCGCGAGGGCGGATGCCCACATCGGCGCATCTTCCTTGGACGGAATTTCGGTGGAACCACGACTCCACTCGGTGATGTTAAATCCCCAAAAATGAATGGGCTTGCCGTCTCCCGTGACCAGTTGGTCTCCCTGCGTCTTGAGAAATCCATCCTTGCCCGCCGGGGCTTCCAGCAGGAAGGACAAATCAATGAGCGAATTTGTAGCATGCCGGTGATCAATGGCAAACGGCTTGGGCTCAATCCCCGCCGTCTCGAAAGGCGTGGTCGGTCCAAATGTTCTTTGGAAACCACCACGCCGACCGCGAGGAGGAGCGTTTACGTTATTGGTTCCAGTTGCATTGTTAGTGCCGGTTCCGCCCGTCGGCGCGCCGTCTTGCGCCCGGAGCGGAACTGCGGCCAAAAGCGAAAAAAATAGAATCCGTGAGGACAACCTCGTTGCGGCGCGCAAGACGCGGACACTGGTTGATTCTTGAATGTAAATTGATCCAGCAAGCATGAGATTTATTTTTTATTGGTTGGTAACCGCAGCGGCGGGAGGCGCTGCCGGCATCGCCGCAGTATTCGTCGAAGGGGCAGGGGACTGAGGCGCAACCTCGGTCGTCGCCGTTGGTGCTGGCGGCGGGGGTGGGGGAATGGACGGCATCGGTTGCAGGCCGAGAACGTACATCGCGGGCAGGGGATAGCCACGGTTGTCAAAGAGCGATCTCGGGCCCGGTCCGCGTCCGCGCCTTCCTCCTGCTGAATTGGTGGAATAGGTTCCTTCCGGCGCCCAATAATTTACGCCGATGCCCCGGCCATCCGGAGCATCTTTCACTGTCCTGACGAGATCCGCCAGAAACTGTTTCTGTCCCTCGGGTGTCAACGTCCACACCTGGTTCTTCGCCGCAGCGGCCGACCTTGGCCGTCCGCGGCTGTCATAAGCGGTTTCCACGACCATCACGTCCTTGTGATAAGCGTTGATGGTTTCGCGCAAATTGTCGCGCAGGTTGTCCAGCGTGCCGTGGTAGTCCGGATAATAACTCTGACCGATGATGTCGAAGTCAACGTTGTTCGTCATGAGATGATCGAAGTACCATTTGGTGACCGGCCAGTCACCGCCGCAATCAATGTGCACAATGATGCGGACCTTGTCGGCGGGAGTGGTGGCCGAACGCACGCCGGCGCTCGCGGCCTTGAGCACGCGGATGAGATGGTCCCACTGTTTAACATCGTCGTACGGCTCCGGCGGTTTTATCACCTGCACATCGCCATCGTACACCTTCACGGTGGACACCGGAACCTGCACCTGCGCATCGGGCCACAACGTGCCCCCGGTGATCTCATTGCCAATCTGCACAAAATCCGGCGTGGCCCCGGCATCTTTGAGCGTCTTCACCACGTTCGACGTGTAGTCTTCTGTTTGTTTTACGAGCGCGTCGAAATCAAGTTTGGCCCACGCCGCCGGCTTGTTCTGTTTCTGGGGATCGGCCCACCAGTCCGAGTAATGGAAATCCAGCATGAACGTCGCGCCCGCGTCCTTGATGCGCTTGGCGAGCTTCGTGGTGTACGCCAGCCCGTTGACGCCATTGCGCGGATTGACCCAAATCCGGAGACGGAAGCACGTCCAGCCGTTCCTCATGAAAATCGCCAGTGGATCGCCCGGCCTGTCTCCGTCCATGTAAATCCCGCCGCCATTCTCAACCTGCGTCAGTCCCGAGATGTCGGCGCCAAGATAAAATGGCGATGGCTGGCTTGCTGCTGCCTTCGCAGCTTTAGAAGGATCCGTCGCACACCCGGCGATAATAGCGAGGACTGACAGGGCACAAACCAACGAGCAAACTTGAGCACTACTTGAAAATGCGCGGTGAAGCCGGGAGCTGAAGCGGTGCGCACGATCACTCAAACCATTGTCGACCAATATATTGTGTAATAACATGTTTCAAATTTAATAGGTTGTCAGCCTTTAAAGCAGCCTGGTCAAGAATGCCAATAAAATCGCTGTACTTTGCTCTCTCGCCTGGCATTTTCTGACGTTTCCGTGGGACGGCTATGGCGTCATTTTTCAGGGCTTATTCTCATCATCTCAAGGATCCGGCTATATGCCTAGCCTCACAAATGTAAGGGTTTATCCCAAGGCCAGTTAAGAGGCGGCCATGAAGGATTCCCATCCGTCGGAAATGAGACCGACGTCAACCCCGCAGAACCATACGTTTGTGAGGCTAGTAAAACCTCAGAATAAGGGCATAGTTTACGAAGAACCACTGAAAGTCCGGCAACGTGCAGCACGGCATGGCCCCTGCGTGCCATTGAATGTAACAGAACAATAAACAAAAAATGATCTGTCAAACATCCCAAATTCTGAAGTCGGAAACACAAAATTCACGCCCACGGCACAGGGGTTTTACGCTCATTGAATTATTGGTGGTGATTGCCATCATCGGCATTTTGGCTTCCCTCCTCCTGCCGGTTCTCTCCGCCGCGAAACTTCGCGCGAAACGTACCCAGTGCATTTCCAACCTGCATCAATGGGTGGTCGCTTTTACCCTTTATGCCGGGGACAATGCCGACAGCATGCCGATGGGATGGAACAATGCCAACGGCGCTTGGATGGTGGCATTGTCAAATTTCAATGCCAATGCGCAGGTTGATTTCTGTCCCATGGCAACGGTAACGCGCGATACGTTGCCCAATATGTGGACCGCCGTCGGCCCTAATCTGGCCTGGGGAACGATGGGGAATGGCGCTTATCCGGTCATGACTCCGTGGGGCCGGCAGGGCATGGCTGGCAGTTACGGCATCAACGGCTGGATGTATAATCCTCCCACGCCGCCGGCAACCCCCGACGAGTACTGGCGCAAACTGGGAGCAACCGCCCAATACGGAGCGGGGAATGTGCCGGTATTTGCTGATTGCATGTGGGATGGAAGCGACTGCACACCCATGGATATGCCGCCCACTGCACCCAATGTGGAGACGGGTAATGGAGGTATTTCGGATTTTGCCATTCTCCGGCATCCCAACAGCAAATTTCCAGAAAACATCGCTTTCGCTGATAATTCAATCCGGATTGTGGGAATAAAGCAGCTTTGGTCGCTCAAATGGAGTCCTGATTTCGATACAACGTACGCGGCCTCGCAACCGCAAAACAGATTTTGGCCAAAGTGGATGAACGGCTACCAATAAGAAATAACTGGCGTCTCATCCCGCCAAATCATCCGATTTTTAAAACAAAATTTTCATCGCCCATTGCACACTTCAAACCCAACCCAAAAAACCAACTCCAACCTGCTATGAAAAGAATTCTTACAATCGCGATGCTGTTCGGCGCGGCGCATCTCGCCTCGGCCGGAAGCACAAACATATACGTTGAGAACTGGGGCACCGGCAACGCAATCAGCACAGTTGCCCAGGTCGGCTGGACCGGTGTGGCAGGTTCCGCTCCGGCCTTTACGTCAGGACCCTATCTCGGCGTGTACGCAAACTCGGATGGCCCGATAGACGCGGGCACCGGCGCGCCATTGCCGGTAAACACCGTTTATTTTACGACGTTGACCACCCCGAACCAGGTTGGGCCGGGAATGTTCTATACCACAGACACGGGCGGCGCCGGCGCCGGCGGCAATTCCTCGTTCACGGACATCAATCCGGTGGGCCTGACAAACCTGTCCCTGAACGTTGAAGTCTCGGGCGGCAACAATGCCACCAACTATTTTGCGGTTTTGGTGGGCGGCCAGTGGTATGTGTCCGCGACGCCAATCGTTGGCCGGGGAGCCGGCGGCGACGGCGTGTTTACCAATGCCTCCATGGCTTATACCAACCTGGCCTCCGCTTGGAATGTTCTGACCGTCGGCACCACCAACGTGACCATTGGCTCGACACCGGGGGCCAATCTGTCGGGGGTAATCCAGGGCGTTGGAATTGTTGAACTTCCCACGTCCGGCGGCTGGGATTATAACGTGTTCTCCGTATCTATTTTTGCCCCGAATCCGCCGCCACCCGTTCCGGCCACCATTACCGCCGCGCCAATCAGCCAGACTGTTTACGCCGGTGGTGGAGCGCAATTTTCGATGTCAGCCGCGGGCACGGCGCCGATCACCTACACGTGGCAGACCAATTCGGTCACCTTGGTCAATGGCAGCAAATATGCCGGCGCGACCACCAATTTTCTGACCATCTCGAATTGCACTTCTGCCGACGCAGCGGCCTCATATTCCGTCAGTGTGACCAATGTGGGCGGGGGGCAGACCAACTCCAGCTTTACTTTGACCGTGAACCCGGTTCCAGCCGGCTGGCTGTATGCCGAAACTTACCCCTACGTCGGACCCGGTGGCAACCTTCCCCTCACCGGGGTCGGCTGGGCGAATGCCTCGGGTGCCGCCGGGACGGTCGTTGGCATTTTCCAGTCCGGAACCGGGCTGGGAGCAGTATTTGATTATTCGCCGAGCGCCGGCACAAACTTGAACTACACGACGGACACCAATGATACCGGGTTTTCCGGATTGCCATTTGTTGACATCAATCCGGCCAGCGTCCCTGCTGTTACGTTTCAGGCCCAGTTCTCGCCGGGCAACGGCGCGGGACAGGTTAGCGGCGCCATTACCGCTTATTGGGCGGTGCAAATGACCGGCGGACTCTGGTATTCCTCGGCCAAACCCATACCGATCAGCATTGTGTCGCAAAACAATTATCTCCTCGATCAACTGGCCTTCAAAACGGCCGCCACAAACTGGAATAATCTGACGATCAGCGGCGGAATCCCCAGCATCGGCAGCCAGGCTTCGGGCGCCCTGACCGGTGACATCACCGGCGCAGGCATTATTATCATCCACAATGACACGACCGGCGCGAGCATGAACTGGGAGAACTTCGCCATCACCACCAATGCCGTCACGCAACTGGCACCCGTTATTAACAGCGCGATCGGTTTGTATAATCAGAGCGTCGCCACCGGCGGCGGGGCCAGCTTTGCCGTGGCCACCAGCGCCGGCTCACTTCCTCTTACATACATCTGGACATTGAACGGCGTGGTGCTGACCAACGGCGGCAGGATCTCCGGTGCCACCAGCCCGACGCTCACGATTGGCAAAACCACCCTGGCTGATAGCGATAATATTAGCTCCCCCGCGGGCAATATAGTTGCCATTGTCACCAACTCGATTGGGTCAGACCGAAGTGACAACTACTTCCCCCTTTCGCTCTTTGTCACCAATGCTCTCGTGGGTCAGTTGTATTTCGAGCACTTCCCGTACGTGGGTCCTTCCGGCAATCAACCCATCTCTCTTGACGGCTGGACCGAGGCGGTTTCCGGCACTCCCAACGTGGTGTTCGAATCCGTTAACCTGACCGGCGAGGGAGCTGCCTTCGCCTTCCAGGGCAGTGCGGCGACGACAGTCTATTATACCACCACGGCGAACGACACCAATCAGGCGGGCTTGCAGTTCCCGAACATCAACCCGGCGTTTTATCCGGGCATGACCTTCTCCGTGGACATTGCCCCGTCATTTGCGCCCACCAACATCACCGCCTATTTCGCGGTTGAAATCGGCGCCAACTGGTACGTGTCCGCGAGCGCCTTGCCTGTGCCGGGCGTGACCAGCGGCACCTATTCAACCTACACCCAGGTATTCAATCCTGCGGCGGCGGGATGGAAGAACCTGACCATCACCGGTTCCGGCGGCATTATCGGCTCAACGGCCTCCGCCAACCTGACGGGCGTCATGACGGGGGCCGGCCTGGTGTTTGTGAACACCGGGTCCGCCACGTTTAACTTCGACAACTTCGCCATTAACGGAACCGGACTTGGCGGCATCAACCTGGGTCCGCTCGCGGGAGGAAACCAAACACTCTCGTGGGTTGGAAATCCGGCCGTCAACCTGCAGAGCACCACCAGCCTTACGACTCCGAGCTGGACGGATGTCCCCAATACCCTGGGTGCTTATTCCATCTCCGCGGCGGTTGCGGGGCCCCAGAAGTACTTCCGGCTGGTCGAGCATTGAGTTGCGGCATTTCGGAGTTCTCGTGGGCTGCGGGCGGTTTGTGGCCGCCTGCAGCCCCTCTTGATTGGGTGGTTCCTCCTTTAAATCATATATGAATTCACTGGCCCGGCGGATCGTGGTCGTGACGATGTCCCTCGCCTCCATGGGCGGGATTGTGGCAGGCACCCAGGATCTCACCATCTCCGTCGCCGAATCCCCGCCGCCCCTGACGGCGGGTTTCAAGATGGGCGCTTCCCGCCGTCCTGACGGTTCCACGCTCACGCTCGACAGCAGCAGCTTGTTGCTCGACGGCCGGCGATGGATGCCGGCCATGGGCGAGTTCCAATATTCGCGCTACCCGGAAACCGAGTGGCGCGAGGAACTGTTGAAGATGAAGGCGGGCGGGATTGACATCGTGTCCACCTACGTTTTCTGGATTCATCACGAGGAGGTTGAAGGGCAATTCAACTGGTCCGGCCGTCGTAATCTGCATGCCTTCGTTCAGCTCTGCGGTGAACTGGGCCTCAAAATGATCATTCGTTGCGGCCCATGGGACCATGGCGAAGTGCGCAACGGCGGATTCCCGGACTGGTTGCTCAAGAAGGGATGGCAAACTCGTACCGATGACACGAATTACCTGGAACAGGTGAAAATATTTTACGGCCAAATCGCCGGGCAGTTGTCCGGGTTGCTTTGGAAGGACGGCGGGCCGGTGATCGGCATCCAGTTGGAAAATGAGTACGGCGGGCCGGCCAGTCATCTTCTCACGCTGAAAGGCTTGGCGCGCGGCGCGGGCCTGGATGTCCCCCTCTACACCCGGACCGGCTGGCCGGGACTGGGCTCGCCGATGCCGTTTGGCGAAATCGTCCCCCTCTACGGAGTATATGCGGAAGGATTCTGGGACCGTGAACTGACTCCCATGCCGGGACCGGTTTATTGGACTGGCTTCCAGTTTTCGAGCCTGCGCACCGAGGGCGCCTTCGGCACGGATATTTCCGGCGAACTCACGGGCCGCGATGGTTCCGACGTGTCCCAATACCCGTACCTCTCCTGTGAAATCGGGGCGGGCATGATGAGCAGTTACCATCGCCGCATCGTGGTCAATCCCCTCGACAGTGAATCCACCACCTTCGTGAAGCTCGGTTCCGGCGGCGCCTCGACAGGATATTACATGTATCACGGCGGCGAAAATCCCGACGGCAAATTGTCAACGCTCATGGAGTCACAGGCAACGGGCATGTGGAACGACATGCCGGTCAAAAATTACGATTTTCAGACGGCGCTGGGACAATATGGGCAAATCCGGCCGCAATATCATTTGCTCCGGCGCCTCCATCTTTTCCTTCACGAATGGGGCCCGGCCCTGGCGGCGATGTCCTCGGCCCTGCCTGACCAGCGTCCGCACGGCCGCGAGGATTTTGACACGTTGCGCTGGTCGGTTCGTTCCGATGGCAGGAGCGGGTTCGTTTTCGTCAACAACTATCAACGCATGCAGGAAATGGCGGCGAAGAAGAACACACGTTTCACTATCAAGTTGCCGGACGGGTCGTTGACCTTCCCAAGCGCACCCGTAACCGTGCCGGCCGATGACTGTTTCATCTGGCCTTTCAAGCTGGACCTTGGTCATGGCGTCACCCTGGCGTGGGCGACCGCCCAGCCCGTTACCGCGGTGAACGACGGAAAGGTCAGCACCGTTTTCTTTGCCGCAACCTCAAACGTCCCGCCTGAGTTCGCTTTTGACAACAACGGCGTCACCGTCAGTCCGATGTCCGGACGTCTGCTCAACGGTTCAAAGCAAATCGTTGCCCAGAAGGTTGCGACCGGGACCGGCGTGGCATTGAAAGTCACGGCCAATGACGGCCAGATCGTTCAGGTGGTGGTGCTGGATGACGCGGCTTCCCTCGCCATCTGGAAGCAGCCATGGTCGGGACGCGACCGGGTTTTCCTGACTCATGCTGGACTCGTCGTCGATGGAGACAACCTGCGGCTGACCTCATCAAAGCGAGGCGATCTCACGGTGGGAGTTTATCCATCCCCCGCGTCGGTCGAAACCGCGGGAGAAGTTCTTGAAGACAAGGTCGATGGTGTTTTTGAAACTTTTGATCCGCCGGCTCCCGTGGAAGTGGCGCCCAAGGTCGCGTTCGAGAACATTCAACTGGCCGGGCCGCCCCGGGAAATACCCATCGGCAAAATTGACCGGCCGGTTGCCACCGCGCCGCTGGACCCGGACTTTGAGAAGGCCGCCGTCTGGCAAATTCATCTGCCTGCCAACCTCGATCTCAGTCTCGACCCCATCGTTCGCTTCCATTATGTCGGCGACGTCGCCCGCGTCACCCTGAACGGAAAATTGATCACGGACGATTTTTACAATGGCAATGCCTTTGATCTGGGCCTGCGCCGGTACGCTCCGGAGATTCTCAATGGAGATCTCCGAATCGCCATCCTGCCTCTTCGTAAAGACGCGCCCATTTATATGACGGACAAGGCGCGCCCGGATTTCGGCAAGGCCGGCAGCATCGTCAACCTTCAGAACATCGAGATTGTTCCCCGCTATCAGTTGCAGATCACCGGCCGCCATGCCGGAGACACAGCCCGGGCAAAATGAGTCAGGATCAGGGGCCGGTCAGTGATTTTGTCATTTTATTGACGAACTGGGGAGGGTTCGATTACCGCGTCAGAGTGGTCCGGAAGTTGCGCATCCAATATCCCGGTGCGAGATTCAAACGCCCATGAATGGAGTGTCAATAGTTCATCCCTGAGGCTGGTGTCGCTAAAACTGATGAGTTGTGGGGTTTATTGATATGGCGTAGAATGGAAGGGTGTCCATCTTTGCGTTAAATAAGTCGGCAACAACTTTGCGTAAGATGCTTGCGCCCATTAGCTTGGGTGTTTTGAGCCTGCTGTCCAGTGGCGTGCCAGCTTGGGCGGCCTTGCCGCCGGGATGGAGCGATGCGGACATTGGGTCGCCGGGTTTGGCGGGTTCGGCCGGATACACCAACGGCTTGTGGACCGTGACCGGCGGCGGCGCGGACATTTGGAATAGCGCCGACCAGTTCAATTTTGCCAGCACCAACTATACCGGCGACGGCACGATGGTTGTGCTGGTGACGAGCTTGCAGAACAGTGATCCCGGTTCGGGCTGGTCGAAGGCCGGACTGATGTTCCGCAACGACAGCACGGCGGGTTCTGCCAACGTCAGCATCGTCGCCACAGCGACCCAAGGGGTGAGTTTCCAATGGCGGAGCGCGGCATCCGGCTCCAGTTCTTTCAGCGCGCTAAGCGGCATCACCGCGCCGGTCTGGCTGAAACTGGCCCGCTCCGGCCCGAGCTTGACCGGCCTCTATAGCAGGGATGGCAGCAACTGGATTCAGGTCGGCAGCCAATCGGTTTTGTTGAACAACACGGTCATGGCCGGGCTCGATGTGACCGCCCACAACAACTCGGCGCTGAACACCGCCACGTTCACAAACTTCAGCCTGGGCTTTGTCCCCACGCCCCCGGTCAACGTCACAATTAATGCGACCAACGTAATCAGCACAGTGCCAACCGATGCATTCGGAATGTTCATGGCTGTATGGGACACCTGGGGGGCCGGTACGGCTGCCCCGCTCAAGCAGGCGGGCGTCACGGCCCTGCGCTATCCGGGAGGGAGCTACGCGGATATTTACCATTGGAGCTCATATCTCTCCTCCCCGGTCGATGGCGACACCAACAGTTTTGGCTACCTGTCAGGGAGCACGACCATGCCGGATTTTATCAACCTGTGTTCCAGCGTGCAGGCACAAGCGGTGATTTCGGTTGATTGGGGCTCGGGTTTTTTGTGGAACGCGGGCAAGACGGCGATGGCTGTCCCCGATACGAACGGCACACCACAGGAAGCCGCGGCGTGGGTCGCCTATTGCAATGCCAGCACGAACATCTACGGCACCACGAATGATGTCACCATCGGGGTGGATGCCGAGGGTAATAACTGGCAAACGGCGGGTTATTGGGCGATGATACGCGCCGCCAGCCCGCTGGCCAGGAACGACGGCTACAATTTTCTGCGCATGAATCACCCCGCGCCGGTCGGCATCAAGTATTGGGAGGTTGGCAATGAACCGTACGGCAACGGCTATTATGGCGGCGGCAACGACTGGGAGAATGATTACGCCGTTCCATATCCCTACACCACCTATCCCCGTTACACCAACGCGCTCCTCTCCCCGGCGGCGTATGGTCAGGCGGTCAAGGCATTTTCCATGGCGATGAAGGCGGTCGATCCCACTATCAAGGTGGGGGCCTACTCCAGCACGCCGCCGGGCGACTACAGTTGGGATTATATCAATGGCGTCAACAACGGCCAGCACTGGACTCCGCAAGTATTGGCGCAATGCGGCAGCAACATCGATTTTGTCATAGTCCACTGGTATCCCAGCTCTTCAGATGACTCCGGCACCAACCTGTTGGCGCAAGTGGGCTCGACCATCCCGGTGATGATCAATGGCACCGGCCCTTACCCGCACACGGGTGCGAATTCCGGCCTGGAAGATTGGATCACCAATTACTGCCCCAACCCCGGCAACATCCAGATAGCAGTCACCGAGTTTGGCGCCGGCAGCGATCCCCTGGCCAATAACATCGGTACCATCCCGGTTCTCGGGCCGGTCGAGGCGCTGTTCTGGGCGGATTGCATGTCCACCTGGCTGAACTACCCCGCCTTTGTCAATGCCGACTGGCTGGATTACGACTCGGGTTCATTTCTCGGGAGCGGAAACAACGGCCCGGTGGTTTATGCCGTGCAAATGCTGCGGCATCTGTGCGATCCCGGCGATGCCTTTGTCAAAGCGGCCTCCGACACCGGCAACTTGCGGGTGCAGGGGGTGGCGCGGCAGGACGGCAGCCTGGGAATCCTTCTGATCAATGAAAGCATAAGCAGCAGCCAGACGGTGCGCGTGACGGTCTCCAATGCAAACCTGAACACGACCGGCACCATCTATCAATTTGGAACCAGCAATTGGGCCAGCACCAATGAAGTGCCGTCGTCGGGGCCCAGCAGCAACAGCATTTCCAGTGTCGGCAATAACTTCAGTGTCACGCTGCCCGCCTACACCATGGACGTGCTGGTGATCCCGGTTTTGAGCAAAACGCCGCCGGTACTGGCGGCGATTTCCAATTACACGGTGAACGTGGGCCAGACGGTGGCCTTTACGGCAAGCGCCATGGACAGCAACCAGCCGCCGCCCACCCTGACCTTCAGCCTCCCAAGCGGCCCGACCAACGCAACTTTGGGCACCAATACCGGCGCGTTTTCCTTCCGGCCGCTCGTCACCCAGGCGAATACGACCAACAATTTCACGCTGAAAGTCTCGGACAACGGCTCACCGGGCATGAGCGACACGCAGAGTTTCTCCATCACAGTCAACCCGCTGACGCTGCCGCAGTTCTCGTCGGCAGGCTGGACCAACGGACAGTTTGTTCTGCAGGTCAGCGGCCAGGCGGGCCCGGATTACGAGATTCAGACCTCGACCAATCTGACGCAATGGAGCGCGGTGTTCACGACCAATTCCCCGGCCATGCCGTTCAAGTGGCAGGACATTGCCGCGACCAATTCAGCGCGTTTTTATCGCGTCGTCGTCGGTCCGCCGCTGCCATGACACTACTGTTTTCGATCCCTTTATTGTGGCGGAGGCACCGGCAAAAGCGGGCTGGAAGGAGGCGGATTTGGAGTTGCGGCGGAAAGGGGATGAGGTGAAAGTCGGCTTGGCGCGAGTTTCCGCCTTCGTCAAGACTATGGCGGACAAGGCGCGGCCGGATTTCGGCAAAAGCGGGAGCATCGTCAACCTGCAAAAAATCGAGATCGTTCCCCGCTATCAATTGCAGATCACCGGCCGCCGTGCCGGTGATACTGCCAGGGCGAAATAAGCGGCCCTAATTCCCGGACTTCGCGCAAGATTTATGAACCCGCGCTCCGTTCAACGTAACGGATGCGCCTGGGCCATTTTTGTCGGATTACAGTGTCACCAGAAATTTTCCTGACCCCCTATTTTTCAGCTTCGCTTTTGTCCGCGCCTGCCGTAACATGCGTCCAACGAATGAATACGACTATTGAGGAAAGCCTGACAGGCATTGCAAATCAGTTGCGAATTGACTCCATCACCGCCACGACGGCGGCGGGCAGCGGCCATCCCACCTCCTGCTGTTCGGCGGCGGACGTGGTCGCGGCCCTGTTCTTCGGGCATATGCGCTTTGACCCGAAAAATCCCCATTACGCAAACAACGACCGCTTTATTCTATCGAAGGGCCATGCCGCGCCGCTGCTCTATTCTGTGTGGGCCGAGCTCGGCCTTTTCCCGCGCGAACACCTCGCCACCCTGCGCGAGTTGAGCAGCGACCTTGAGGGACATCCCACTCCGCGCCTTGCCTTTGTGGACGTCGCCACCGGCTCGCTGGGCCAGGGATTGAGCGTCGGCGTGGGCATGCAGCTTTGCGCCCGCCTCGACAATCTGGATTACCGCACCTACGTCCTCATGGGCGACGGCGAATGTGCCGAAGGCTCGGTCTGGGAGGCCGCGTCACTCGCCGGTGTCTGTCAGTTGAACAATCTCACCGCCATCATTGATGTGAACCGACTGGGCCAAAGCCAGCCCACCGCCTTCGGCTGGGACGTGGATGTTTACCGCCGTCGTTTCGACGCGTTTAACTGGCGCACCGAAGTCATCAACGGCCATGACATGGAGGAAATTCTCGAAGTCCTCGGCGCCGTTGGCCTCGGCAAACAACCGCTCGCCATCATCGCCAAAACGGAAAAGGGCCACGGCGTTTCATTCATCGCCGACAAGGAAGGCTGGCATGGCAAGGCCCTCTCGAAGGACGAAGCCGCCAAAGCCATCGCCGAACTCCAGCCTCTGGCCAAGACCGGCGTAGCTGAACCAATCGCCGCGCCCACCGTTCTTCCGCTTCCCAAGAACGAGGCGCCCGCAGCCTACCCGCCGATCGCTTACAAGACCGGCGACCTCGTCGCCACGCGCGAGGCCTTCGGCACCGCCCTGGCCCGCATCGGCGAGGTGGACCAGCGCATTGTCGCCATGGACGGTGACACCAAGAACTCCACGTTCTCGGACAAGTTCCTCAAAAAATTTCCCGACCGCTTTACCGAGTGTTTCATCGCCGAGCAAAACATGGTCGGCGTGGCCACGGGCTTTGCCGTGCGCGGAAAGGTTCCGTTTGCCTCGACCTTCGCGTGCTTCCTGAGCCGCGCCTATGACCAGATCCGCATGGCCGGCATTTCGATGGCCAACCTTAAGCTCGCCGGCTCGCATGTCGGCGTCAGCATCGGCGAGGACGGCACTTCACAAATGGCCCTGGAAGACCTGGCCATGATGCGGGCCGTCGAAGGCAGCGTCGTGCTTTATCCCAGCGACGCCGTGTGCGCGGAAAAATTGGTTGAGCAAATGGCGATGCACAAGGGCGTGGCTTTTCTCCGTACTTCGCGTCCCAAGACGCCCGTCATCTACGGAAACGACGAGCAATTCCCCATCGGCGGCGCCAAAATCCGCCGCCAGGCTGCCGGTGATAAAATCACCGTCGTTGGTGCCGGCGTCACCCTTTTCGAGGCACTCAAGGCCGCAGAAACTCTCGCCGCCGAAGGCATCGGCATCACGGTCATTGATGCTTACAGCATCAAGCCCCTTGGCCGCGATGTCATCAAGGCGGCTGCGCAGAAAACCGGCAATCTTGTCCTGACCGTGGAAGACCATTACCCCGAAGGCGGTTTGGGTGATGCCGTTGCTGGTGAATTGAGCGTGGACGGTATCAAGGTCCACAAGCTTGCCATCCGGGAACTGCCCCATTCAGGCAAGGCGGAAGAACTTCTCGCCAAGTACGGCATTGATGCCGCGGGGATTGCCCGGACCGTCAAGTCCCTCGTTTAACCGGGCGGTCTTATAAAACGCCGGATACGGCGCGCAGCTTAAAATATTAGGACAGCTTTTTCAGCGTGTCCATTGTCCGTACCGATCATTCCGCAGGTCTCCTGCGGGATGTTTGCTTAATAATTACAAGCCAACGACTTGCAATTGCCATTTCCACCTTTTTGAGTTCGCCAGATGGAATTCCTTGGCATGTTTATAGCTGCATTCTTCACGGTTATGAACACCGTTCGGACAATATTTATGAATAAGCGCCTGATCGTTGGCTGGTTCATCATGCTTGCCTTCACGTTCGCCGTGCAGGCCCAGCAGTGGACCTGCGCCGTTTGTGGCAAGCCCATCATCAGTGAAGCACGTCTGATCGTGGACCAAATCACCGGTGAAACGAACCGGGTATGCCTTGAATGCGCGCAACTTGACCGCTGCTTCGCCTGCGGCATGCCGGTCAAGGACAACCCCACCCATCTGACGGATGGACGTATTCTATGCTCCCGTGATGCGAGCGATGCCGTCATGTCCGAAGACGAAGCGAAGGACATTTGCCGAAGCACCAAGGATGACATCGACCGTCTGTTCTCACGGTACATGACCTTTCCCGGCGACAACGTGGAGGTTTCCATCATGGACAAATTCCACCTGGAAAACCTGTTCTCCGCACCCGGCTACCACTCTGACAGCGTTAAACTTTGTGGCGCCACCGCCAGCAATCCCCTTCCCGGTGGAAAACTGCACCACTCGATTGATCTGTTGAGCTTTCTGAGCAGATCGCGTCTGCGGGCCGTTTGCGCCCACGAATACACCCACACCTGGATGAACGAAAACCTCAAACCGGCCCGCAAAGGCAGCCTCGACCGCAACACCGTCGAGGGATTTTGCGAACTGATTGCCTACAAATACATGGAGAGCCGGCAGGAAACCCTCGAGATGCAGAACATCAAGCGCAACACCTACACCCAGGGACAGGTTGAAGTGCTGCTGGCGGCGGACGACAAGTATGACTTCAACACCGTCGTGGAGTGGATGCAGAACGGCGAGGACAGCCGGCTTGATCTGGACAATCTTGACCGCGTCCGCGCGGTGCAGGACGCCCCTTACTCGGCGCTCAAATCGCCGGCGGCCGTCTGGACCGTCGTGCCGCCCGCGCCGCCCACCGCCGTGCCCGCCACCCTGGTGCTCAAGGGCATTTCCGGCACCCCGCAGGAACGTTTTGCGCTCATCAACAACGCCACCTTCGAAACCATGGAAAAAGGCCGCGTGCGCGTGGGCCAGACCAACGTCCTCATCCGCTGCCTGGAAATTCGCGACGATTCCGTCATCATCCAGGTGGACGGATCCACCGAGAAAAAACAGCTCTTCCTGAGTGCCAAGGACTAGAAGCCATCTCACAAATGCCCGCAGTGGCGTTTATCGGACAAAAAAATGGAGACACAGGGAGGGCGGTTCAAGGGAGGCAAATATCCTCCCGAACGGCGGATATTTTGCCCGCCCGCTTCGTTGTTCGTCGGCCACAGCCCCACTTCGGGGATGCTCCCATTTATGAGATGGCTTCCAGCCATGGCCCCGCCTTGGCCGCCGGCGCTTATTCCCGGTTGCCAAAATCGTCATGTTGGTGCACATTAGGTCGGGCGTGTGAGTGAGGTTAATAAATATCTCAAAGGCCAGTTGCTGCTGGACAACGGCAGCTTGAGCGGGTCGTTCTTCCAGCGCACGGTGGTCCTCGTCTGCCAGCACGACGCCGAAGGCGCCTTCGGCCTTGTCCTCAACCGTTCCAGCGGCAACAAACTTGGCGAAATGGTCGTCGCTGATCTCCCGGAGGAACTGAAAGTCCAGCCCCTGTTTCTCGGCGGCCCCGTCCAGCTTTCCGCCCTGAGTTTTCTCCACTCCGATCAATTTTTGCCGGAAGCCAGCGTCATGCCGAATCTCGACCTCGGCCATTCGCTCGATACGCTCGTCGAAATTGGCGAATCCTTTTCGCCCACAAAAAAAGTCAAAACCTTCGCGGGTTATGCCGGCTGGAGTCCCGGCCAGCTTGAGGACGAACTCAAGCGCGAGGCCTGGCTCACGCATCCCGCCTCCCTCGACCTTGTTTTCGACACCGACCCCGCGCGGCTTTGGAAGCTCATCCTCGCCCAGAAGGGTTTGAAATACCGCCTTCTCGCCAACATGCCGGATGATGTTTCGTTGAATTGACCTGTGGCCGCCAAACAAAAATTCGTATCCGACGGTGGTGTGAGATTGATGCTGGACAAGACTTTTCAAGTCCGGCGAGCGGATCTTAAGAATTCAATTCATGCCAAATACTCAGAGGAGTTATCCGACGCTGGAATTGTCGGGAGATTTGTAATCCGTTATCGTATCCATCGGGAGTTCAGCCGGGAATGGAAGAAAATTGCTCCGTCCATCCACGCGCTCTACTGATTTCCGACCGCCGCAAGAAGTCGCCCGATGTAACGATTCAACGTTTTAACTTTTTAACGATTTAAAGCTTTCCCACCCTTTCTTCCGCCCCGTTTCGGCCGTCCATAACTGACGCTTCGCGGCTCATCTCCCGGCTTTCCGTCGCCGGTGGCGCGTTTCAATTCCCGAATCTGGTCCCGCAGCAACGCCGCTTTTTCGAACTCCAAATTGTTTGCCGCCGTCAACATTTCCTCCTCCAGCTCGCGCACCGTTTCGGTCACGTCAAAATCCACCCCCGTTTCCTTCATCAAGAGCGTGTTCGCATCGTCGCGGGTTTCGTGACTTGATGACAAGCTCTCCTCGACTGCGCGGGTCACGCTGCGGGGCGTGATGTTATGCTCCTTATTGTAGGCAAGCTGCCGCTGCCGCCGGTATTCTGATATCGCCAGGAATTTCTGGATGCTCTGCGTCTTCACGTCCGCGTATAAGATCACCTCGCCATGCAGATGCCGCGCCGCCCGGCCCGCCGTCTGGATGAGGCTGGTGGTCGAACGCAAATAACCCTCCTTGTCCGCGTCCAGGATGGCCACGAGCGCCACTTCAGGCAGGTCCAAACCCTCCCGCAGCAGGTTGATGCCCACCAGCACGTCAAATTCCCCCTTGCGCAACGACCGCAAAATCTCCACGCGTTCAATCGCGTCAATTTCGCTGTGCAAATACCGCACGTTGATCCCGACGCTGCGCAGGTAATCCGTCAATTCCTCCGCCGTCCTTTTTGTCAATACAGTTACCAGAATGCGTTCCTTCGCCTCCACCCGTTTGCGCGCTTCCTCAATCAAATCGTCAATCTGCCCCTTCAACGGTTTCAACGTCACCACCGGATCCACCAGCCCCGTTGGCCGCACGATTTGTTCCGCCACGTGGCTCACCGACCATTCCAGTTCCTTCGGACCCGGCGTGGCGCTCGCGTAAATCGCCTGGCTCTGCATTTTCTGAAACTCCTCGAAGTTCAACGGCCGGTTGTCCAGCGCGCTCGGCAGGCGGAAACCATATTCCACCAGCACCGTCTTCCGTGACTTGTCCCCCGCGTACATGCCGCCGATCTGAGGAATGGTTGCATGCGACTCGTCCAGTACCAGCAAATAGTCCTTCGGAAAAAAATCAAACAGCGTTGTCGGTTGCGAACCCGGCGCGCGGGCGCTGATGTGCCGCGTGTAATTCTCAATCCCCGAGCAAAAGCCCATCTCCTCCATCATTTCCAGGTCGTACTCCGTGCGCATCTTGATCCGTTGCGCCTCCAGCAGCTTCCCGTTCTTCTCGAACCACGCGATCCGCTCGCCCAATTCCTCGCGGATGGACAAGAGAGCGGGCTTCATCTTTTGCGCCGGCGTCACAAATTGTTTACCGGGAAACACCGTCACCGTGTTCAATTCCTCGATCTTGTGGCCCGTCAACGGCTCGAACCGCGTGATGCGCTCTACTTCCTCGCCAAAGAATTCAATCCGCAGCGCGTCCTCCCGTCCCGCCGGGCACAGCTCCACCGTGTCCCCGCGCACCCGGAACTGGCCGCGCATGAACTCGATGTCGTTGCGCATGTACTGCAAGTCCACGAGCCGTCCCAGGAATTGTTCCCGGGTCAACGCCTGGCCCTTCCGGACGGGAATCACCAGCGCCTCGTAATCCTCCCGGCTGCCGATGCCGTAAATGCACGACACGCTCGCCACCACCACCACGTCGCGCCGGGTGAACAGCGAACTCATCGTCGAAAGCCGCATCCGCTCGATCTCCTCGTTCACGCTGGAGTCCTTCTCCACAAACGTGTCCGTCCGCGGAATGTAAGCCTCCGGCTGGTAGAAATCGAAGTAGCTTACAAAATACTCCACCGCGTTGTTCGGAAAGAACCCCTTGAACTCGGCGTAGAGCTGGGCCGCCAGAGTTTTGTTGTGGGATATCACCAGCGTCGGCCGTTGCAGGTTCCGGATCACATTCGCGATGGTGAAGGTCTTCCCCGAGCCCGTCACGCCGAGCAAGGTCTGGTGTTTCGCGCCCGACAGCAGTCCCTCCGTGAGTTTGGCGATGGCCTGCGGCTGGTCCCCGGCCGGCGCGTACGATGAAACCAATTCGAACATAAACCAAAATCTACGGGCCATACGAGCCGGTGTCAACGAAGCGCCTAAATCGATGCTTGAGAATCACGAAGCGGCAATCGCGGTTCAATTCACGCTCTATAATTTCACCCGCGTCCACATGACGCTCCGCGTCACGCCAGCAATGGAAGCTGGCATTTCGGACCACGTTTGGAGCTTGGAAGAAATTGTTGGTTTGTTGCCTTGATGTTCCCATGCGGCGGGTTCAGGGTTGGCGCGTTAACCAATCGAGAAACGTATGAGATTAATCTGCTATATCTTCGGCTATGTTTTTGTGTTTGGAGGACTTCTTTCAGTCCAATTGAAACAATTCGATGCCCGCCCCGTCATCGCGGAGTCTGTCAGTGAACGATTTCATCAAATGTCCGAAGGGCAATCGTATGGTCCTGGATACGTGCGCGATGCCATTAACAAAGCCGGGGGAGAAATATGGGAAAAAACAGCGCCATGGTTTATGAAACCGGCTTTAGTAATGGTTGTAGGAGCGGTTCTTATAGATATAGGTGCACGGCGAAAAAAAAGCTACGAACAGCCGACGGGCATCGAGCCGAAGCCAAATTGATTTCAAACTGTACCACTACCCCCAAATCTCTCCCCCGGTCGCCAAACCCGGGCGCCAAGTGCCGGACAAAAATCTTCAAAAGTGCATTTTCGTTTTTTTTGCGGGTTGGACACTCCTTGTCCATGGGCGGGTGAGAGGATGGGACAACGATTAAAAGTGCAGAATTCAAAATGCAAAAAATGAAGAAGAAAGGGAGGCGCACCGCGGGTTCTTCACCGTTTTTGCCAAAGGAGCCATGAACATGAATGATAAAACATCGAATGACGGGGCGGTGGAATCGGGGGCGCAAAGTGCGGATCCGCCTTCGCTGAAGCTACGGCGGACAAGGCGCGGAATGTCCGAGGCGCCGGTAGCAAAGCGCAGGAGGCCGAGAAAGGTGGGAAGGCGACCGTCAAGCAACACGGCGGTGCGACAGTTGACGCCGGAGCAGCGGGCGCGCGTGGACGGCTGGCTGTTTGAGGGGGAACTTTCTTATCGCGAAGTGGTGGCGCTATGCCAGAAGGAGCTGGGGACGCCGCTTTCGATTGCCAGCCTGAGCCGCTATTTCCAGCAGGAACTGGCTTGCGGGCGTCCGCGCCGCACAAATGACAGCAGCGGCGGCTATGTCTCGCTGCTGGAGAGCCTGAACGAGGCGGCATTGCGCGCGGTGCAGACGGTGGAGATTGGAAATGATCCGCGGACGCTGGTGGATATCGCACGCGCGCTGACGGCGGCGCGGCAGGAGGCGAACGAGAGTTTGCGGGCGACCACCCTGCGGGAGAAGTTTGAATTCGACGCGGCGACAGCGTGTTTGGTCCACCAGGTGAAGGTGTCGAGCATTGTGGAGGATGAGGCGCTGGATGACGGGCAGAGGATTTTGAAGATAAGGGAGGAATTGTTCGGGCCAGATTTGCCGGAATGAGCCGGAATATCAACCACGGATGAACAGTCCTAGCGGACCGCCATAATAAACACGGATGCACGGAAAGACCAGAGGGAGGCAACCGCGAATCCCTTCGACAAGCTCAGGACCGGCGAACGCGAAATATGCGAACAACAAATTTTTAACCACGGATGGACACGGAGAAACACGGATTCGGAGGGGAGCAACCACAGAGAGAAACGAAGGGGAATGGCCACAAAATGACACAGAGAACACAAAGACGGAAGGGGAGGTAACCGCGAATGAACGCGAAGTACGCGAATGGGAAAGAAGCCAAAAATGAACAACGAAGGAACCAAGGAACGAAGCGTGGATGGGGACGGGGAATTTAACAGAAGCAAACGAAGAGAACGGAGGCAGGAAAACGGAGTTTTGACAGGATTAACAGAATTAACGGAATTTGGCCACAGACCTGCCGCGACGGGCGCGAGCACGGCGGGTGACACAGATTTCACAGAGCGGATGGAGCCGGGCCAGAGGTGCTTCCGCCGGGCCGGAGGCCGGCGCTCCAGTCAAGCCGCGGCAGAGCGTCTGCGTCGGCTGGAAATTGGCGGAACAAGGGTGGTGGTTATGCGGAAAAAGGCGGAACAGAATTGGTTTTGTTCCGCCTTTTTACGGCTTTTCACGCCTTTTTACGGCTAATGGGAAAAAATATTCGGGGCGGGTTGTTGGGCGAAGAATTTCGTTCGGCACCCTTGGGCTTCAACCCCTTAAAAATAATACTGGCCCTTTCACCGGACGGGCGTTAGTCTGGCATCAGAATCATTTTTAAAGCACACTGTCACTAAGGCAATTGATGCTTACTGAAATATTCGGAACCAGCAGGATGGTGGTTGGTTGCGGGACGGGGACGCGGCCGTTTGGAGAAGATTGCGTGAATGCAATCGGGGCAGAGGTGGTTTGCATGGCAACGCCGGGCGGGATTAACAGTCGTTTATGACGTGGATCGAACAGATATTCGGGCAATCTGTATCGGGCGGTCGCGTTGTGAGCGTGCTTCTCGGCGGGTACGTCGCCGGATGCCTCACCACCGGTTATTACCTTGTCCGCATGCGGCTGGGCATGGACATTCGCGAAATGGGCAGCGGCAGCGTGGGCGCAAAAAACGTCGGCCGGATCATGGGCATCCCAGGCTTTTGCTTCACATGGCTGGGTGATGTGGCGAAGGGGGCGGTGGTGGTCTGGGCGGTGCGTTATTGGTGGAATGATCCGCGGTTGACCGGTCTGGCGATGCTCGCGGCGGTTTTTGGGCACATCTTTCCAGTGCAACTAGGCTTTCGCGGTGGCAAGGGGGTGTCCACTTCTTTTGGCGCCCTGATGGTTTACGACTTTCGGCTGGCGGTGGCATTTCTTGCGCTCGGGGCGTTTTTTTCCCTGTTTGGCCGGGTGACTCCCGCCGGGTTGATTGCCTTTGCGCTCCTGCCCGTGGCCGCCAAGATGCTTGACCGCGGGCCGCTGGAAATCATCGTCATTTCGGCATTGGCGGGGATGATTTTGTTCGCGCACCGAAAAAATTTGCTGGACGAATTCGCGCATCTGGCCTCACCGGAGGATGCGCACACCAAGCCGGATCAGCCGCTGGATTAATCTCATGGAAACGCACACACCGCTCGTATTCAAGACGGCCTCGGAGGATTGGGAATTCGACCTCATCCACCAGCTCAACTACAAGACGTTTGTGGAGGAGATTCCGCAACACAGCCCGTCGCCCACGCGTCGCCGGGTGGACCCGTTTCACGCGGAAAATACGTACCTGATTTGCCTGTCCGGCCGCCGTCTGGCCGGGATGCTGGCCTTGCGCGGCAAGCGGCCCTTTTCCCTCGATCA
>DATMLG010000587.1:0-3419 GCA_035570675.1 Verrucomicrobiia bacterium
TTCGCGCTGTTCATGGGCGTGGCGATGAGCATCACGGCATTTCCGGTGCTGGCGCGCATCCTGGAAGACCGGGGCCTGACGAAGACGTTCCTCGGCGGCACGGCCATCACGGCAGCGGCGGTCGGAGACGTGACGGCGTGGACGATCCTGGCGTTCGTGGTGGCGCTGGTGAAGGCGGGCGGCATGGGGTCGGCGGCGATGACCTGCGCGCTGGCGGGGGTGTTTCTCGCGCTGATGTTTTTTGCGGTGCAACCGCGCTTGAACGCGTGGCTGGCGGCGCGTCCGCGAATGGCGGCGAACCCGAATCGCGGCGTTATGGTGGGGATTCTGCTGCTGGTGTTTTCGTGCGCGCTGTTCACGGAGGTGATTGGGATACACGCGCTGTTCGGGGCGTTCGTGGCGGGGTTGGTGATGCCGGAGCAGCCGCAATTCCGCCATCAATTGAAGGAGCGGCTGGAGAATTTCAGCTCGGCATTTTTGC
Source organism: Verrucomicrobiia bacterium (assembly GCA_035570675.1). Lineage (GTDB taxonomy): Bacteria > Verrucomicrobiota > Verrucomicrobiia > Limisphaerales > Pedosphaeraceae > DATMLG01. The sequence goes on from DATMLG010000587.1 coordinate 482, forward strand.
TGCCGCTGTTTTTCGCGTTTACCGGATTGCGCACACAGATCGGGCTGCTGGACGACGGGGAGAGCTGGCTGATTTGTGGCGTATTGATCCTACTGGCGACGGTCGGCAAGCTGGGCGGGACGATGACCACGGCGCGGCTCACGGGCATGGACTGGCATGATTCGTTTGCGCTGGGCGCGTTGATGAACACGCGCGGGCTGGTGGAGTTGATTGTGCTGAGCATCGGGCTGGACCTGGGCATCCTGCCGCCGCGGATCTTCGCGATGATGGTGCTGATGGCGCTGGTGACGACGTTCATGACGGGGCCGTTGCTGTCGCTGGGCGGTTACCTGCGCCGGCGCAGTCCGGCGCTGGCGGCAACGACGTAATGAGAATATGAAACAAAAAATCGAACCCGCAACCCTGGACGATCTGCCGCAACTCGCGGATTTATTGGGCGAATTATTCGCCTTGGAACCGTATTTTACACCCGACCGCGCGAAACAGTTGCGCGGTCTCCGGCTCATCATCGAGCGGCCGGAGGCCGGCTGCATCCTCGTGGTGCGCGAGGGTCCGAAGATTCTGGCCATGGTGAACCTGCTATACACCGTCAGCACGGCGGAGGGCGGCCCGGCGATTTTGCTGGAAGATTTCATCGTCCGGGCGGATCACCGCGGCGGGGGCCTGGGGACGCAATTGCTGGAGCACGCCTTGCAGCTTGCGCGGGCGCGCGGCGCGACCAGGGTCACGCTTTTGACGGACGGCAACAACGCGGGAGGGATCCGTTTTTATCAGCGGCACGGCTTCACGCTTTCCTCCATGGTGCCGATGCGGCTGCATCTGGCCGCAAAATAATCGCCAGCCTCTACTTCCCTTGTTCCTTTGCCCAGGAATCGCGCAAGGAAATCGTCCGGTTGAACACGAGCTTGCCGGGGCGGGAATCCTTTGGGTCGGCGCGGAAATATCCGAGACGCTCGAATTGATAACGCGTGTCGGGCGCGGCGGATGCGAGGCTGGGTTCCAGCTTGCCGGCGGCGAGCGTTTCGAGGGCGTTGGGATTCAGGAAGGTTTTGAAATCGCGTCCTTCCTTGTCGGCGTCCGGCGCTTCGACGGTGAACAGGCGGTCGTAGAGGCGGACTTCGGCGTCCACCGCGTGCGCGGCCGAGACCCAGTGGATGGTGCCCTTGATTTTGCGTCCGGCGGTGGCGCCGCCGCTCTTGGAATCGGGATCAATGGTGCATTGCAACTCGGTGATTTCGCCGGCGGCATCCTTGACGACATTGACGCATTTGATGATGTAGGCGTAGCGGAGTCGGACCTCATTTCCGGGCGAGAGGCGGAAGAATTTCTTGGCCGGGACTTCCATGAAATCATCGCGTTCGACGTAAAGCACGCGCGAGAAGGGGACCTTGCGCGAGCCGGCGGCGGGGTCTTCGGGATTATTGACGGCCTCCATCTCCTCGACCTGGCCCTCGGGATAATTGGTGAGCACGATCTTGAGCGGGCGCAGGACGGCCATGACGCGCATGGCACGTTTGTTCAAGTCCTCGCGCACGCTGTGTTCGAGAAGGGCGACATCGGTCACCCCGTTGTATTTGGTGACGCCGATGCGGGCGCAGAAGTGGCGGATGGCCCCGGGCGTCACGCCGCGCCGGCGCAGGCCCGCGATGGTCGGCATGCGCGGGTCGTCCCAGGCGGTGACGAGTTGTTCCTCGACGAGCTGGAGGAGCTTGCGCTTGCTCATCACGGTGTAGCTCAGGTTGAGCCGGGCGAATTCAATTTGCTGCGGATGGCAGGGCGTCTTCAACTGCTCGAGAATCCAGTCGTAGAGCGGGCGGTGGACCTCGAACTCCAGCGTGCAGATGGAGTGGGTGATGCCCTCGATGGAATCCGAGAGGCAATGCGCGTAATCATACATCGGGTAAATGCACCATTGTGCGCCGGTGCGATGGTGGTCCACCTTGCGGATGCGGTAGATCGCCGGGTCGCGCAGATGGATATTGGGCGAGGCCATGTCAATCTTGGCGCGGAGCGTTTTCGCGCCATCGGGAAATTCCCCGGCCTTCATGCGCGCGAACAAGTCGAGATTTTCGGCGACCGTGCGGTTGCGATAAGGGCTTTCCTTGCCCGGCACGGTGGGCGCGCCGCGGTATTGGATGAGTTCATCGGCGGTCAAATCGCAGACGTAGGCCTTGCCGAGCTGGATGAGTTGGACGGCGAAATCGTAAAGCTTTCCGAAATAATCGGACGCGTAGAATTTGTTTTTGCCCCAGTCGAAGCCCAGCCAGCGGACGTCGTCCTGGATGGAATCCACGTATTCGACATCTTCGCGCGCGGGGTTCGTGTCGTCGAAACGCAGATGGCAGATGCCGCCCGGGTTTTCGCCGGCGATGCCGAAGTTCAGGCAGATGGACTTGGCGTGGCCGATGTGCAGGTAGCCGTTCGGTTCGGGGGGAAAGCGGGTGACGACGCGGCCGCCATGTTTGCCGGTCTGGTTGTCGGCGGCGACGATGTCGCGGACGAAATCGGTGGCGGGGGCGGCGGCTTCGGCCGGCGCAGGCCCGGACGCGTTGTTCGGCTGTGTCATGGGCGGAATTTAAGCATGAACAAACGGGCGCACAAAGCAGATTTCTTACGGCGGCAGGAATATGCCGGTGGTTGCCGGCACTGCTCCTGCAACATTGACTCATGGGCTTGAAGATGTTGAAATAACGTGTTCAGAGTCAGAAACAAGCATCATGTTCATCGACGAAATAAAAGTTTATGCGCGCGCGGGGCACGGCGGGAAGGGCTGCGTGGCCTTTCATCGCGAGGCGTACATCACCAAGGGCGGGCCGAGCGGCGGGAACGGCGGGCGCGGCGGCGACGTGATTTTGCAGGCGGACCACGACCTCAACAATTTGATAGCGCAATACTATGTGCCGCGGCTCATCGCGCAGGTCGGCGAGGCGGGCATGGG
>DATMLG010000588.1:0-8839 GCA_035570675.1 Verrucomicrobiia bacterium
CAAGCCCGACGCCATCCACAAGGGCGAGGACCGCTTCGCGTTCAAGGAACTCATGCTGGCCATCGGCTTGGACGTGCCCATCTCCGGTGTGGCGCACAACATGGAGGAGGCCCGCGCCGTGGCGGAGCAGATTGGCCGTTACCCGTTGATCATCCGCCCGGCCTACACACTGGGCGGCACCGGCGGCGGCATCGCCTACAATCGCGAGGAATTTGACGAGATCGCCAAACGCGGTATCGAGCTGTCACCGGTTTCCGAGATTTTGGTCGAGGAATCGCTGCTTGGCTGGAAGGAATACGAGATGGAGGTCATGCGCGACCGCGCGGACAATTGCGTCATCATCTGTTCCATCGAAAATTTTGACCCGATGGGTGTGCATACCGGTGATTCCATCACGGTGGCGCCGATCCAGACGTTGACGGACAAGGAATATCAGATCATGCGGGACGCGTCGTTTGCGGTGATCCGCGAGATTGGCGTGGAGACGGGCGGGTCGAACATCCAGTTTGGCGTGAACCCGGACAACGGGCGGATGGTGATCATTGAAATGAACCCGCGGGTGTCGCGGTCATCGGCGCTGGCGAGCAAGGCGACGGGATTTCCCATCGCGAAAATCGCGGCGAAGCTGGCGGTGGGCTATTTGCTGCACGAAATCAGAAATGACATCACGCGGGAAACGCCGGCGAGTTTTGAGCCGACGATTGATTATGTGGTGACGAAGATACCGCGGTTTGCGTTCGAGAAATTTCCGCAGGCGGACCCGACCTTGAACACGCAGATGAAGAGCGTGGGCGAAGCGATGGCCATCGGGCGGACGTTCAAGGAATCGCTGCAGAAATGTTTGCGGTCGCTGGAAATCGGGCGGAGCGGGCTGGGCGGTGACGGCAAACCGTGGCGGATTGACGCGGAGGTCTATGGCGACCGCGACAAGCTGCCGCGGGAAATCATCAAGCGCAAATTGAGCATTCCGAACGCGGAGCGGATCTTTTTTATCCGGCACGCGTTGCGGGCAGGGATGACGGTGGACGAAATTTTTGACCTGACGAAGATTGACCGTTGGTTTTTGGTGCAGATCAAGGAGATCGTGGATTTTGAGGAGGAACTGGCGGACAGCCATCAAGCGGACATCTCCCAGGCGCGGGCGGTTTGACAAGGGGAAGTTGTGGTGTATGATTTGGGCCGTTGGTGGAAGGAATGGTTGAGTGGTGAGCCGCCTTCGCCAAGGCTTCGACGGCCGAGGCGTTGAGAACGGGGACAGAAAGAGGAGGAATGACCCAATGAATTTGGGATTTTTGCGCATTTTGCGCGAAGATGGGTTCTTTGACAATTGAAGTGCTAGCGCACGGCCGGCAAGGCGCGAACTGCGTGGCGCCGGACGGTAATAGACCGCCGCTACCGTCCGAGCTTGCCTGATTTTACGCGGCAAGAAAATTGGATACGCGGCAATAGGCGAACTGTTAGGCGGCAATACGCGGCAAGGAATTGGACCTTCGTCCGCGTATTGCCGGGTATTGCCGGATATTGCCGCGTAGTGGGACCTGGGGGAAAAAAGTTGATGGTTGGGGAGTTGATAGTTGATGGCCAAAACCGACGGCTCGCTCTCCGAGCGAGCCCTACCTTCGGACCGCTTACGGTCCGCCTGAGTCCGCCTGAGTCCGCTTGGGACCGCCTGGGACCGGATAGATTTTTTTCTCCGCGCACAAATATGGAGGGAAAAAGTTCGGTCCGGAGTTGTGGTCGGTGACGCAGTGGGCACAACCTGTAGGGGTGGGCCGCTTGGGGCCGCTTGAGGCCGCTTCAGAAAAGAGTGGTTCGTTGCGCCGCGTGAGGGCACGCGGCCTACAGCGCTGAAGTGGTCGAAGGTGGGAATAGGCGGGAGGTTAAGCGGGATTAAGTGGGATTACGCGGGACGAAATCGGACGCTTCCCGCTTAATCCCGGATAATCCCGCATATTCCCGCGTAATGTTCTTCGGAATTTTTTTTTTTGCCGCGGAGCGGTCTTTCTCGGACGGCCCAGCGGTCCGTCCCTACCTTCCAAGGCTGCAACGCCAGCCGGAGCCTTCAGATTTGCGACGCCGAGGTTCGCTTGAGCATGATGCTGATGATGCGGGATACGTTGTCCTGGTATTGCGGATCAGCCTTCAGCTTTATCCAGACCGGAGCCGTGGAGAATCCCTGCCAGTGTTGTTTGTGGGCGGCCAGGTTCTCGCCGCAGGTCATGTAAACCAGGCACGGCATGTTCAGTCCGGCAATGGTTCGCCCGTAAAAGATGGGGGCCAGCCCGACTTCCTGCATCACCGGGATTTCGCCGCTTTCGAACATCCTGATTTTGTTCAGGCCCTTGCCTTCGCTGGAACTCAGGTAGGTGCGCAGTTCAAAGACGTTCGGCTTCTGGTCCGCCGGCGGCAGGACCATCCGCTTCATCCCGTCGAACGCGACGAGCAGGGAACTTTCAAAACGGACATAGGCGGGATTCGTCTTCGGCGCGTTCAGGAATTCCGCGGCGGCCGCCTGGTAATTCGTGTCGGCGGCCAGCTTTGCGGGAATTGCGGCGAACTCTTCCGGCGAATTGCACGGGATGAGCACATAAATGTTGTTGGTCGTGGAATCCTCCAACTCGGTGAAGACGCCGACCGGCCGGATGCCAATGCGGTTGTAGGCGGGAACCGCCGCATCGTGCCAATAGTCGTTTACCCGCTTTTGTTGCTCTGCCGATTGGGTGGCGTAGATTCGCACCTCGTAATACTGTGGTTTTTCCGCGTCCGCCGCTCCTGCGCGAAATGGATTGGCAATCATGGAGGCGGCAGCAGCGAGCGAAATCAGGATTCGTGAGGTCATAAGGATGTTATTTGTGCGGTGTTTAACCCGCAGGAAGCACTTACCAGTTTTGGCACTCTTGGTAAAGCGGAGGTTTGCCCGTCTGGATCATAGTTGGGCTGACTCACGGCACATACTTGACGACCAGGTATTTCTTATGTGACCGGTGATGCCTTTCGCCAAAGTCGTCTCCACCCGATTGCTCGTCGTCTCCGCCCAGGACAATGACGGCATCGCCCCCGTTTTTGCGCGCGGCTTTCGCGATGGCTGATTCTGAGTCGCCTGAAGATGAAAAGCTCCTGAAAAAGCGGCCGAAGGGAGGGCGCTTCCCGCGGCTGTGTTCAATGAGGCCCAGAATCTTATATTTCCGGTCAGCATCGCCATCCTCCCAAAAATCAATGCCATCAACATCACTCACGGCACCGCCCCCTTTGCCTTGGAAAACATCCGTCCCTTGATACTCCGTGAACTTCGTGCTCGTCGAACAGCCGCCAAGGAGAAACGTGGCCACCAGCAATGCGGAGAGCGTCCGGGTCTTCATTGTCGCGCTAACCTTCTTTCATTTTGGACCGAAACAGCGCCTCCGCTTGTGGCGAATCTTCGAACAACACAAACTCAAACAATCCGTTGGAAAATGAAATTGCGGCCATCTCGATTTTATTCACGATGGCCTGGCCCGGCGATACCCCGATTCGACCCGTGGATGGAACGTCCGGCGGCAATTCCTTGGGGATGAAACGCAGGTAAAAGGTTTCATCGTCAGGCGAGGCGACGAACAATATCAGATGATCGGTGGGCTGCTCGTTCCTGAACCAGCGCAGGATCTTGCTGCGTCCGTGGTGGGGGGCTTTCAACGGCGGGAAACCGGCAAATGCTTCGCGGGTAAAATGCGGACTGGTCAGCCTTTCCGGCGCGGTCGTTTTCTTCATCGGTCTTTCTGTCTTTCTGTATATGACCGCCGATGTGCGTACAGGTAACGGCGATCAACCCCTTTTTAGCAGATTGCTGAATTCTGCCAAGCTCCAAACCGCTCTAAAAGCTCCCTCCTTCGCCGGGATTACCGTCACCACTGCCCTTACAGCGCCAGCAGCAGCTTCTTAATCTCCTTCAACCGCGCACGCGCCTCGATTTTTGTCAGGCGCGGGAATTTGCCGCCCAGCATGATGAAGTCATTGTTCCGCGTGAGCATCAGCCGGTCCTCCTTCACCTCCAGCACGGTGATACCCTTTTCGGCGGCCAGGATTTTTAGCTCACCCACCAGCAGCAGCAATTCCATCGCCGCCGGCAGCGTTCCGAACCGGTCCCGCAACTCCGTTTGCAACCGTTCCAGCGCCGATTTCTCCGTCGCCTGCGCGAGCTTCCGGTAAATTTCAATCCGCAACCTCGCCTCGGAAATGTATGACAGCGGAATGAACGCGGATGCTCTCGAAACGGGGCGCGGAACATCGCTCCGCGATTCTGGCCCCTCCTCCATGACGTAACTGGCCACCTCCCGCGGCACATTGACCTCTACTGATCTTTCCCGTTTTTTTAATTTTTCATTTTTAATTTTTAATTGTCCCGCCTCCTCGGCGGGATTGAGCGCCAGAAAATCAAATCTTACCTGCACCTCCACGCGCGGTTTCACCTTCTCACCCTTCAATGCCGCCACACTTTGCTTCAACAACTGGCAGTAAAGATCAAACCCCACCGCCGTGATTTGTCCGCTCTGTTCCTGGCCCAGCATGTTACCGGCGCCGCGGATTTCCAGGTCGCGCATGGCGATTTTGAACCCGCTCCCGAGCGTCGAATATTGCTTGAGCGCGGTGATGCGTTTTCGCGCGTCCGCCAGCAAACCTGCGTGGCGCGGCAGCAGCAGGTATGCGTAGGCCTGATGCTTGTAGCGCCCCACGCGCCCGCGCAACTGGTAAAGATCGCTCAGCCCGAACCGGTCCGCGCGGTCAATGATGATCGTGTTCGCGTTCGGAATATCGAGGCCGCTCTCGATGATCGTCGTGGACAGCAGCACGTCCGCGTCGCCGTTGATGAACGTCGTCATCACCTCCTCCAGTTCGTCCGCGTGCATCTGGCCGTGGCCCACCACCATCCGCGCCTGCGGCAGCAAAGCGCGCAATTTCTGCGCCACCGTTTCAATCGTGCCCACGCGGTTGTGCAGGAAAAAAACCTGCCCGCCCCGGTTCAATTCGCGCTGGATCACATCGCGAATCAGCCGCTCGTCATATTGCGCGACGACGGTTTCCACCGGCAGCCGGTCCTGCGGCGGCGTTTCGATGGTGCTCATGTCCCGCGCGCCCGTGAGCGCGAGATACAGCGTGCGCGGAATCGGCGTCGCGCTCAGCGTCAGCACGTCCACCAGCCGCCGCAACTGCTTGAACTTTTCCTTGTGCATCACGCCGAACCGCTGCTCCTCGTCAATCACCACCAGCCCCAGATCCTTGAACCCGATGTCCGCCTGCAACAACCGGTGCGTGCCGATGACGATGTCCACCGCGCCCGCCGCCAGATCCTTCACCACGCCCTTTACCTCGCGCGGGGTGCGAAAGCGCGACAGCAATTCCACCCGCACCGGGTAATCCGCCATGCGTTCGCGGAACGTGTTGAAATGCTGCTGCGCCAGCACCGTCGTCGGCACCAGCACCGCCACCTGCCGTCCGTCCATCACCGCCTTGAACGCCGCGCGAATCGCCACCTCCGTCTTGCCAAAACCCACGTCGCCGCAAATCAACCGGTCCATCGGCTTGGGCCGCTCCATGTCCGATTTCGTTTCGGCAATGGCCCGCACCTGGTCGGGGGTTTCCTCGTAAAGAAACGACCCTTCAAACTCGCGCTGCCACGGATTGTCCGCGGCGAACGCATGGCCCGGCTGCGATTCGCGCGCCGCCTGGATGGCCAGCAGCTCGCTCGCCACGTCCCGCACCGCGCGTTCCGCCTGCGCCTTGGCCTTCGCCCACCGCGCCCCGCCGAGCACATTCAGCGTCGGACGCGCCTTGCCCGCGCCCACGTATTTGCTCACGAGATGCGCCTCGGTCACCGGCACGTACAGTTTTGGCGCAGCCTGCTCCGGATCGTGTGGCGCATATTCAATCACGAGACATTCCTGGCCGTCATCCGCAACCGGCGCGTCGGGATCCACATTCTTCCGCCCGGCCGCCATCGGCAGCACCTTCAAGCCGACGTATCGCCCGATGCCATGCTGCAAATGCACCACGTAATCGCCCTCCTCGAATTCCGTGAAATCAATGTCCAGCGCCGATCGCGCCGCCTGCGCGTGCGCGGACTTGAGCCGGCACGGTCGTTGCACCTTGTAACGCCCGAAAATCTCCGCGTCCGTCACCACCACCAGCCCGGCTTCCTCACAAAAAAATCCCCGCGCCAGCGCGCCAATGTGCATCGTGGGTGTGTCCCGTCCGTCCGCGGCGTTGCCCAGACCGTAGTCCTTCCAAATCTCGCCGAACCGCTGGCGTTCGCCGTCGTTGTTGCAAAACACATGCACCTCATGGCCCTGACGCAGCCAGCGATGCAGTTGCGCAAAAAATTCGCGGCGCTGCGCCTCGGCAATCTGCGGTTCCGGCGCCAGCGCACCGAGCGGCCGAAACGCATCCAGCGACAAAAAAGTGAGAACCGATGTTTCGGCAACGGGCGGGGCAGGGGAGTCATCGGATGTTGTGTCTGTCTCGTCGCCACTGATTATGATGTCAGCCTCCTCGGACACTTCCACCGTCGTCATTCCCTTGGCCGCGAGTTGCTCTTGAAATTCCTCCCACGACACATGGAACTCGTCATCCGCCGGAACTTGTTCCGCGTAATGTGCGGCCGATTCCGCCAGCCGCTCCGGCCCGCAAATCAGAAAAATCGTTTTCGGCGGCAGGTAATCCGCCAGCGTCGCCAGCGTCGGCGCCTCCTTCTGCGTTGCTTCGCCTTCGGCATTACGCGCGTTCTTCAACATCCCCAATTCACCCGCCGGCGGGAGGGTCACCGATGTAATTTCATCGCGCGAAACTTGCGTGATGGGATCGAAATGCCGCAGCGATTCCAGTTCATCGCCGAAAAATTCCAGCCGCACCGGCCAGGGGCTCGTCAGCGGATAAATGTCCAGGATTCCGCCGCGCAACGCCATCTCGCCCTTCTGCGTCACCTGCGCCTCCGGTTCGTAGCCCTGTTCCTCGAGCCATTCCACCAGGTCCAGGGGCTCAATCCGGTCGCCACGATTCAGTGCGCGCGTCCGTGCCTTCGTTTCCGCCGGGGCAAACGTGCGTTGCAACAGCGCCGTCACGCTCGTTACCACCATTCGAGCGTCCGCATTCTTCGCTGCGGGTTTTTCCGACAGTGCGATCAGCGTTTCCAATCGTTCACTGATGACATCCGCGTGCGGCAGCCGGCCTTCATGCGGCAAAATTTCCCACGCGGGATAAAACAGCGGCAAAAAACTTGGAGCGACGTCCGGGGATGTTTTGGCGTCTTCAGTAACTTGGGACCTTGGACTTTGGACTTTGGACTGGAGTTTCGACCACGTTTCGATGTCCTGTTGAAAACTTTCCTGTGTCTTCAGGCCATCGGTCACGACCACCAGCGGGCGTTTGGGAAACACGCGGTGAAGGAACACCGCGAGAAACGGCTGTGCGGCTGCGTTGACACCGGCACAAGACAACGCACCGCCCGCCTCCATTCGCCGCAGCAGGGATTGCGCGGCGGGAGTCTTTGCGACCTCAGCGAACAAATTGCCTGTCGCCGAGACTAAAGTTTCCTGCGCCAAGCACACCAAAGCTCGCAGGGGAAGGGCAGGGCGTCAAGCAGCGGGAAAACGGCCACCGTCTCAATTTGGGCTCAAATTGAGCGAGGCAAGTATTCTTTTGGCGTCTTTTCTTACCTGCCACTTGCGGACCGAATTTACCGGCCAAGAGTATTGCCAGCCATTGATGATCGCTCCCTTCCACGTGAGATGGCATAGCGCCCCGGAGCTGTCCAACTCCCATCGACCTGCTTTGATCTGGTGAGCGTGGATTTCCGCCATCTTTCTGCACATCATCGCGAGTTCCTGGCCTTTTGCCGGCAGCAGCCGCTCTTTGCCCGGATGAAATTGGTTCGCAAGGGCAATATGCACCGGGAGCAACTTAACCAGGCCACCGAGGTTGGGCAGTTTTATTACCGGCCGCAGCGGCATTCGCGCTAACGGTGTTGGCAAACGAGACGTGGTTGTTTCGAACTGGCTCGTCTCCGAAAAGCGCGTGACAAGAGCAACGGATTTCGAGAAAAGTTTAGGTATGCCGTTGGGCATCCTCCTGTAGGCAATAGTGGCGTAGCCGCTTATTCCTTCGTTCCAATTAAACCAAAGGAACGAGAAAATCTCGCCACTGCCATCTGGATTTGTGGTCCTTGCGACGGCGCAAGGAACGAAGCCCGTTGCCTGGAAATCGGCCGCGGCGGCATCGAAATGGCTTTTGACCTCCGCTGGAAGACTCTCGATTGGAATTTGTTCAACCCGAGGTTCCAGAAATGCGCGATACCTCAACCGCAGCAGAACTGGGTTTAGAATATACTGGATCAAGACGACAACAGCTGCCCAATAAAGTACCGCTTCCATCGCGCACTACTACTTTTTTGGCGGCGGCTCTTCAAGCCTATTCCCACTCAATCGTCGCCGGCGGCTTGCTGGAGATGTCGAAGCACACGCGGTTCACTCCCTTGACTTCGTTGATGATGCGGTTGGAAAGTTTCTCGAGCAAATCATACGGCAGCTTCACCCAGTCCGCCGTCATGCCGTCCTGCGATTCCACCGCCCGCAGCGCGATGGTGTAATCATACGTGCGTTCGTCACCCATCACGCCCACGCTGCGCACGGGCAGCAGCACGGCAAAGCTCTGCCAAATTTTCTAATACCACCCGCTTGCCTTCATCTCTTCCACCACAATGGTATCCGCCGCGCGCAAAATATCGCACCGTTTCGGCGTCACTTCGCCCAGGATTCGCACCGCCAGGCCCGGCCCCGGGAAAGGTTGGCGAAAAACAATCTCCTTCGGCAAA
>DATMLG010000589.1:0-3208 GCA_035570675.1 Verrucomicrobiia bacterium
GTGCCCATCATCGGCACCGCGCCCGAATCGATTGACCTTGCCGAGGACCGCAGGAGGTTTGGCCGGCTGCTCGATGAGTTGAAAATTCCGCAGCCCAAGAACGGCACGGCGCTAGTGCCCGAAGAAGCGGCGCGCGTCGCCAGCGAGATCGGTTTTCCGGTGCTGGTGCGGCCGAGCTATGTTCTGGGCGGGCGCGCCATGGTGATCGCCTACGATTTGAATACGGTGCAGGAGTACGTAGCCCAGGCCGCGCTGATGGGCCCGGCGCGGCCGGTGCTGATCGACCAATTTCTCGAAGAAGCGACGGAAGTGGATGTAGACGCGCTGGCCGACGGCGACGACCTGATCATCGGCGGCGTGATGGAGCACATTGAAGAGGCGGGCGTGCACTCGGGAGATTCTTCGTGCGTGCTGCCTCCGGTCAGCCTGTCGCCAGCTGTGCTTGCAAAAATTCGCGACTACACGAAACGTCTGGCTAAAGCGTTGCAAGTAGTCGGGCTCATGAACGTGCAGTACGCAATCCAGCGCGAGACGGTTTACGTGCTGGAAGTGAACCCGCGCGCGTCGCGCACGGTGCCGTTCGTGAGCAAGGCCATTGGCGTGCCGCTCGCAAAACTCGCCGCGAAGGTCATGGCCGGGAAAAAATTGACCGAACTCGGCTTCACGAAGGAGGTCTGGCGGAAATATTGGGCGGTGAAGGAATCTGTGTTCCCGTTCAACCGCTTTCATGGGCAGGACATTTTGCTCTCGCCGGAAATGCGTTCCACCGGCGAAGTCATGGGCCTGGACGCGAGCCTTGGCGTCGCTTACGCGAAATCGCAGATGGCCGCCAACTCTCCCCTGCCCCTGTCCGGGCGCGTGTTCATCAGCGTGAGCGATGCGGACAAGCCGCACGTCGCCGCCATCGCGCGCGAGTATGCCGACCTGGGTTTTGAACTGGTGTCCACCGGCGGCACCGCGGCGGTTTTGGAGAGCGCTGGATTGAAGGTGCGGCGCATTTTCAAGCTGGCCGAGGGCCGGCCCAACGCGCTTGACCTGCTGAAGAACCGCGAGCTGCAACTGGTCATCAACACCCCTGCCGGCCAGGTGCCCCGCGTTGACGAGGTAAAGATCCGCACGACTGCCGTCTATACCGGCACGCCCATCATGACCACGCTGAGCGGCGCCCGGGCCGCCGCGCTCGGCATTGCCGCCCTGAAGAAAAGCGGTTACGAAGTGAAGACCGTGCAGGAGTATCACTGAAGTGGTACAATCCAGATCCTCTTAGTCCGCGTACAATCCGATTCACCTGGAGCGGTTCACGTAATTCTGTAGCCGCGAACGTTAGTTCGCGCTGAATTCACTGTGTCTGATTCCTTGCCTGTTTGCAGGTGCCATTCCAGTTTGACAGATTTGCGCCGACTAACGTCGGCGGCTACAGATTTGTTGAAAGGCTGTGGGCGTACCGTACGCGTTAGTTATTGCGACGGATTGGCGCTCGGGCTGGGCGTAAGCCGGTCCAGCCGTTCCACGAACGTTTGCATGGGCGTGCCCGGAGGCAGCGTGGCGGGATTCAGAAAATTCAAGTCAAAGGATATATGCCGCGTGGGAGGATCGTAATAGTTTCCAGGCAATTGGAACTGCTGGCTGGCCTGGACGCTGGGGTAGAGGCAGATGATTGATGTGTTCAGCCATAGATTGTTGCCGGTCCAATCTTCCAACATGCGCGGCAGATTATGCACGCCGCCGCTGAAACCGGTCGCGGTGGTATCCGTCGTCGGCACATTACCGGCGATGATGGCGGTATTCACCGTGTCGTCCGCAGCGGGGCGTGTGGTGAAGCTGTTCATGCTTATGGCATCATAATTATTGATGCCCTGATTGGTCCAATCAGGTGAAAGAATGGTCAGGGCGTCGCAAATCACCGAACATGGCCGGCAGCCAATGGTATTCGTGCTGAGCACATTGGTGAGGGTCGGACAATTGTAATTGCCCATGATGTAAAGCGGATTTTGCGTCGCGAGCGTCAGCCCGGTTTGATAAAGCCCGTTGGTGATGTTTTTCCCATCCACCAGCCGGACGCAATTCATCCAGTTGGTGTTGGTGATCCGCAAATCCTGTATGTAAACAATCCCGTTGAATGGCGTTGTGCGGTTCCATTTTGACGTCAGATAAGCATTGGTGCAACCATCGATGCTGGTGCCAATCCATACGCCCAGTTTGCCCACGTCAATTTGGACAACGTGGTTGCTTGATTGCTGCCGTTGATCGAAAAACTCATTGGTAAAGGAAAGCCAGTTGGTGAATCCGACTTCACTCCAGTTCGCCCAGGCCGCACCATCGTCAATACCATTGTTGGTGCCGCCGGTCAGGCCATTGGTGACGGCAAAGATGAGCGGGCTCGAGTCAAACATCGAATTGTTCACATAAACGGTGACGGCATTGGTCGTCAGCGCGCTGATGGAATTGGTAATCAGATTTGTCCCGACAACCGCATTGGTGATGACTATGATCAGATCCGCCTTGTTGTAATACCGTTGCGCGGCGATGGGATTGGTCACGCTTTCACCGGGGATCGGCGGATTGATTATCTCGCGCACGGAATTGGGATCCAAACTGTTGGTCCCGATCGGCAGGGTGATGCTTGGCTGGCCAGTCGCATAACCGGGCACGGGCAGGCCGTTGAAAGTGGTGTTGGTCGCCACCCAATTTGTTTGCGAAATACCTATTGCCGACGGATTGGTGATGATGCCTCCCGCTGTGACAAACCCGTTGAAGGTGAGATGCGAGAACGATGTGGTGCCCACGTCGATATTTGTGTTGCCGTGAACGGGACCGTTCACTATGAGCGGCGCGGTATCGCTGAATTCCAGGGTGCCGTTGTAGAAGATGGCGAAATTAAAGACCGGGAGATATTCAAGCGCAACATCCTGCCAGACTGCCGTGGTGAGGCCGGTCGGGCTGTTGTTCGATTGCGCGTTGGCGGCAATGCGATAAATCGAGCTGTACACATACGAGCCCGGCAGCAGGCCGGGCGACAAGGCGAACGGATTGGTGGCGACTTTGCCGACCCAAGTGCTGACCGCGCCGCCCACGGGCACACCGCTTACGGGTGAAGTAAAAAGATAATTTGTCCAGTAGGGATCGTCCGCCTGGTTCGGGTAGAGCGATTCGTAATAGGAAATCCGGTTGCTGACGAGGGTTTCTCCGCCCTGGAAAAAATCTGCGC
>DATMLG010000590.1:0-2829 GCA_035570675.1 Verrucomicrobiia bacterium
CCTGTGGGGATACGGTGCAAGTCACGCTCCAGCTTCAGGATCAGGGAACGGTCCTTGGCCAGATCAACGTTCCTTTTCGGCTGGGCACACCCATTCACGCGCTCGCCGAGAACTTCGACGAAGTCCCCACACCGGCGCTGCCCCCCGGGTGGACCACTTCCGCGACTGGCGTGGATGCGCCCTGGATTGACACCAGCAACACCCCGCCCAACGTCGTGAGCGATTCACCCGATGACGACGGCGACGTGACTGATTCGACCGGCTCCAGTTTTCCCTCCAACGTCTGCGCCTTCACACCCGCGCCGGCCGGCTCGGGACAAAGTTTCTTGTACACCCCGCCGTTCCCCGTCACCACCTCCCAGGCGCAGCTTTTCTTCCGACAGGCTTATGCTGTCTCCAATGCCTTCGACGGATGCATACTGGAGATCGCCATCGGCGCCCAATCCTTTCAAGAACTGCTCTCGGCTGGCGGCTCATTCGTGGAAAACGGATACAACTTTGTCCTGAAAGATCAAAATCCGCTCGGGCCGCGGCCTGCGTGGTCCGGCGATTCTGGTGGCTGGCTGCCGGTGCTGGCCAACCTGCCGCCGTCCGCGGCGGGCCAGGCCGTCCAGTTTCGCTGGCACTTCGCCACGTCGCGCGGCATTACCAACGGCGGCTGGTATGTTGACTCGGTGGCGGCGACCGAGCCCCAATGTCTGCCGCCTGTCAGTAATCCGGAAATTGTAAACCCCGCAATTAGCGGCAATCAATTCACATTCGCCATCAATACTGTTGCAATGCGCACTTATGTCGTTGAGTACAAGACCAACTTGAATGATGCCACGTGGCAGTTTCTGCAGAATGTAACTGGCAACGGCAGCCAGCAGCCGGTTAATGTGCCGCTAAATTTCACCGGCCAGCGTTTCTTTCGTTTCCATCTGCAGTAAACCGGCCGCGGAAGTCGCGCCAGACGCCCCTCCGGTCACGCTGGTCCGCGCCCGGGCCGGCTTAAGCTGGTTTCCCGCCCTGACGCACCACGAAATAAGGCTGGTTCATCAGACTGGTCCCCACGCCGGGAAAAAGCCGTGGGCTACCTGCTTCCCCGCGCAGTTCAAAATAAAATTGCAGAGGAAATTCCGAATCCGTGTACTCTGCCGGAATTGCGGCCGACCATTTCCCCGCCTTTTCCGTCATCTCCACGCTCCGCCACGTCTCCGCCTGGTTGACCCGACGGTAATGCAGTCCCAACGCATCCACCCGCCCCTTTGCGGACAATTCAATGGTGAGGGTTTCGCCGCGCTTGAAAGGGCCCGGCGGCGCATGCTCGATTTTGTTTTCCGACCGGGGCGTCGGAGACAAAACTTCCGCCATTGCGCGTTCAACAGCTTCGGAGTCGCCCGCAGTTGCCGGCGCCGGTTCGTCACGCTTCTTCCGCAGGCTCTCGATGTCCGAATCGATCGCCGCCAGCCGGTCAAGCCAGTGTCCGCGTGATTCTTCCGAGTAACCGTAGGTGACATCCGCCACATAAACCCCCTTCGCGCATTCGGCCGCTTCAGCCCACGCGGTTCTTGCGTTTCCGTAGGCCTCCAAGGCGCGCTCCAGCGCGGGGCGATGCCCGCTGCGCAGGTACAATTCGTACAATGTTCCCGCGCGCAACTTCCACGCGAAGAAAAGGCCCAGATCGTTTTGCATAGCGGTGTCCACCGACAATCTGCGGAACTCGGGGCTCCTTGGCGGTCGGACCGTCCGTTCCGCGTCAGCGAGATGCCCGGCCGAGCGACGGGCGAGGGTCTCCAGCCATTCGGCCGTTTCGCCGGGTGAATATTTTCCCGACCGCCTGCCGCTCATCAATTCGTCCGCGAATTCATCCACGGTAAGAAACAATTGCGGATCCAGCGGGCTCACGGTGCCAAACCGCCGCGGAACCGGGGAATCACTGTAAAGCCCCCGGCGGCTTTCGGTCACAATGGACATGTTCAGGTACATCTCCGGCCAGTAATTGTTGTTGGCCGCCGACGGCGCGTGGATGCTGGTGACCAGCGGCAAAATCCGGCTCGCGTTCGCCAGCGCCTCCTGGGCCGGCTTCGCCCCGGCCCCGAATTGCTGGCGCAAGAGACGCATCCAGTTGTCCGGATTCGCGTCGGGGTTGTAGCTCAGCCGTCCCCAAAGCCGGTAAGTGTACAAATACTTTTCCCATCCGCTGCCGCCCGTGCTGGTGGCGGCATCCGCGTAGCCGTCGCGCCGTCCCGGCAGGCCGGATCCCTTGCGTCCCTTGAACGACAGGGGTTCCATGAATTCCATCCCATCGGAGCCGCAAAAATTCCAGTTCCGTCCCAGCATGGAAGCCATGGTTGGATCGCCCCATAAAAGCACACGTTGCGTGCCGGGCCAGACCCGGTGCAGCACGGAGTATTTCCGCCCTTCCCGCAGGAAATCCCCATAGCTGTAGCGCGTAAAACTCCGCGAGCCGGTGCTGCGCGAAAAAAAACCGGTGTCGCCCGAATTGTGCGGGGGCATTTCAAGGTTGCGGATTGAGGCCTGCATGTAGGGCAACCCCATGTGCTCCGCCCAGAATTTTGGCGATACCGTCACCGGCAATCCCGTGGCCAGGGCGACATCCAGCGTTTCCTGGTCCATCCCCTTCGCGTGCAAATCCAGCTCCAGGGGCCGTCCGGATTTGACAGCTCCGTCAAAGACCGTCCGCCAGAAGTCGTAGCTGCCCTCCGGCACTCCGCTCTCACCATGGGTGCGGAAGGTCACGCCCTTGATCCCGGGGCACGCCTCCAAAATCGTCCGCAAGGCATCGCGCGAATAGGCCGCCTGGGTGTCGTCGGTCAGCCCTTCAAT
>DATMLG010000591.1:0-2219 GCA_035570675.1 Verrucomicrobiia bacterium
TACCTCGTCAGCAAGCCGATTTACGCGGCATGGAAGTAGGCCGGCCGCGTTGGCGTGATGTTCCTGATTGCGGATGATTGCAAACTGAAGGCTTGAGGCTGCCTCGATGCCACGATATGCTCGGTGCGGCATCGAGGCAGTTTTGTTTTTGCGAGGGTCGGAAAGCGGAAACGGGGGCGGTCATGGGCAAACCTGAGAAAACTAGTTCCGTGTTGAATGAGCAGGCCGTTGCGGGAAATGGCTTGCTGGACCGGCGAGCGCTTTTGCGCAGCGCGTTGCTTTCTGCGGGATTCGCCGCAGCGGGAGTGGGTGCCGCGCACGCGGATGACAGCATCGGAGCGGACGCGCCGGAGTGGATGAAGACGCCCGGGCGGCCGTTTTCCGCCTATGGCGTTCCCTCGAAGTGGCAAGAAAAGGTGCAACGGGTCGTTACTGTCGCGCCGGGCCGCCCGGGGACAGGCGTCTCGCGCACGCCACTGCAACTATTGGAAGGAACGATCACGCCGGCTGGACTGCATTTTGAGCGCCATCACAACGGAGTTCCCGACATCGATCCGTCGCGGCATGAATTGTTCATTCACGGCATGGTGAAGCGGCCGCTGGCGTTTTCCGTTGATGCGCTGCAGCGGTATCCCCTCGAATCGCAAATCCATTTTGTGGAGTGTGCCGGCAACAGCGGGGCGTTCAGCGCGCCGCAGCCCGCGCAAATCACCGCCGGGGAATTGAACGGCCTGCTCTCCTGCTCGGAATGGACCGGAGTGCGGCTGGCGGTTCTGCTCGAGGAAGCCGGCGTTTCAAAAGACGCGAAGTGGATCATCGCGGAAGGCGCGGACGCCGCCGCCATGAGCCGCAGCATTCCCATCGAGAAATGCATGGACGACGCCATGGTCGTTTTTTATCAAAACGGGGAAGCCATTCGCCCGGAGCAAGGATTTCCCATGCGCCTGCTGCTGCCGGGCTTCGAAGGCAACATGAACGTGAAGTGGCTGCGCCGCCTGTTCGTGACCGACGAACCGATGGACGCCCGCGACGAGACCTCGCACTACACCGAGCTGATGCCCAGCGGGAAGGCGCGGCAATTCATGTTCCTTGAGGGCGCGAAGTCCGCGATCCTCAAACCGTCGTTTGGAATGAGCATGAAGGGACCGGGCCTGTACGAAATTTCCGGATTGGCGTGGTCGGGCGCGGGCCGCGTTTCGAAAGTGGAGGTTTCGGCGGACGGGGGAAAATCCTGGGCGCTCGCGGCGTTGAACGCGCCGGTGTTGCCCAAGGCACTGACGCGCTTCCGCCTGCCGTGGAAATGGGACGGGCAGCCCTCCACGCTGATGAGCCGCGCCACGGACGAAACCGGAGGCACGCAGCCGAAACGCGCCGACTGGATCGCGCTGTATGCGCCGGGGCAGGGCTACCACTTCAACGGCATCCAGGGCTGGAGCGTGGAGGCGGACGGGACGGTGAAAAATGTTTACGTCTAAGCTCGCGCGCCCCGTCTTGCTGAGCGCGATCTGTCTGTTGCCGGCCGTGTGCTTGGCGCAAGGGGCACCGGCACAGGGACCCAATCTCGGGCGGCCGCTTACGCCCGAAGAAATTCAGAAGATCAATATCACCGTCACACCGGATGGGAAGGGTTTACCGCCGGGCAGCGGCTCGGTTTCGGCGGGCGCGGCGGTCTATGCGCGATCCTGCCAGGTGTGCCACGGAGAAAAGGGCGCGGGGAAGCCGCAGGACCAGCTCACGGGAGGACTAGGCACGCTCGCGACTCCCAAGCCGGTCAAAACCCCGGCCAGTTACTGGCCGGCTGCTACGACTCTCTTTGACTACATTCGGCGCGCCATGCCCATCACCGCGCCGCAATCATTGACCAATGACGAGGTCTACGCGCTCACGGCCTACATCTTGTCGATTGACGGGATCGTGCCCAACGATGCGGTGCTGGATGCGAAAACGCTGCCGCGCGTGAAGATGCCGAACAAGGATGGGTTTGTAAGCTGGTGGCCTAAGCCGCCGCGGTAGGTTTTGTAGCACAGACTTCAGTCTGTGGGTTTCCATCACGTCACTCAGACCAAGCCGCACAGGGGAAGACCGAGCGACAGCGGGAACAATCCAGGCAAGATCAATTGAAACCCCGCAGGCTGGAAGCCTGCGCTACCTTGGAAGCCTGCGCGACTTTGGGGGACTTCTTGACACGATTGAATATTCCCGTTGAAAGCCAGGTTTTG